>JBBQSR010000440.1:0-3618 GCA_038234855.1 Ktedonobacterales bacterium
AGGGATTGGTGAGGTACTCCAGCAAGAAGGGGTGGACGGGCGGCGCGGTGAAGATCAGGTGGATGCCGTGGGCATGCGCCAGATCGGCCATGCGCGCGAGATATTCGGGCTGATGGCCGCCGATCTGAAAATTGGCGATGCCGGTCGCGATGGTGTCGTATTTCGCGTAGTGGTTGGCGTAATCCTTTGGCGTCAGTGTGGCGATGGATGAGGTCGTCACGCCGACCCAACCCTGGTCATCGGCGGTGGCGTAGCGTTGGGCGGTGCTTTGGTCCAGCTTCGCGCCCAGGTTGCTGCACGGCCCCGAGCCGATGGTGCCGCACGCCTTCGCCACGATGCCCTGGCGCGCGCCATAGAGCGGGATCACCTTGCCCGCGACGAACTCGGGCAGCGTGTCTTTGCCTAGTTGGCTGAACTGCGTCGTCAGGTCTGGCGCGTCCGAGAGGTCTGCTAGATTCATGATCTGGCGCGTGTTGAGGGCGCTGAGGTCGGCGGCGGAGTTGCCATTGGCGGGGTCGCTGCCGACCGCGTGGATGTTGAGGTTGTATTCCCACAGCGTCTCGACCACGATCTTGGGGGCGAAGCCGTCCTCGATCAAGCGTTTCAGCGCGTAATAGTCTTGGCTCATAGTCGAGCTAAAGGTGCCGACGTTACAGCCCAGCGTCGTCTTGCCGTCGTGTTGGCGCACCCAGCTATCCACGGCGGCGGCGTCGCCCGAAAAGATGGTGCGCGACGACCCCAGATAGATGATGTCGGGCACCACGCCCAGGCTCTCGCAGTGCTGTACGCGCCGCAGCCCATAGAGCGTGTCGCCCGCGACGTCGAGGTTGCGGCGGTCGAACTGCACGGCGACATTCGCCAGCACAAAGACGGCCAGCGCCACGACCGTGCTCCAGCCGCGCCAGCGGTTTTTGGCCGCGACGGGCGGGGCCGCCGCCTGCACCTGTGTCGGCGCGTCGGCCACGCCGATGGCGACGCGGGGGCGCTTCACCGTCTCGACCAGCGACAGGTCGTCTTCGGCGGGGTAGGGTTGGCCGAACTGCTGCGTCGGGATGTTGATGAGGGTATCTTCCGTCATGGCATCACCGTACAGCTTTTGGGTTGGGCGATCTTCGTACATGCGTGCGACTCCGAACTAGCGCGATCAAAACTGGAAGTAGATGAACTTTTGCGCCACCGCCTGTGGCCACAGCACGATGATGGAAAACATCACCACATAGAGTGCTGGTCTGACTAGCAAAGTGAAGGCCGGACCCAACTGGAGCGAGATGCGTTGCGCGGCGGTGGGGGCGGTGTCGCGCAGCAGCGAGGTGCCAGGGGGCAGCGCCAGTTCGCGGCGCGTGTTGCGTACCCAGCCCACCACCACGATGACCGCCGCGCCGAACATGATGATCGATGCCGTGGATTTATAGTCGCCCACGTAGCCGTGAAAGAGCGGTACCGAATACGTGAAGAGCCGCGTGAAGATCTGCCACGCCTGGCTCAGCGTATCCGCCCGGAAGAGCAGCCAGCCGACGCAGACGAAGATCAGCGTCACCGGACGCCGCAGGAAGGCGAAGACGGGGTTGCGCAGCCAGCCCTGGTACCAGACCTGTTTGCCCACCGTGCGGTCCCACAGGCGATTGGTGCATAGCAGCCCACCCTGATAGACCCCCCACGCGATGAAGTGCCACGACGCCCCGTGCCACAGGCCGCCCAGCGCCATCGTGATCATCAGGTTCACGTAGATCAGCGCCGGGGCCACGCGCGACCCGCCCAGGGGAATGAAGAGGTAGTCGCGTAGCCAGGTCGAGAGCGAGATGTGCCAGCGATCCCAAAATTCGCCGACCTTGGCGGCCTGGTAGGGATCGCGGAAGTTTTCGGGGACGGCATAGCCGAGCAGGGTCGCGCAGCCCCGCCCGATCTCGGTGTAGCCCGAAAAGTCGCAGTAGATCTGCGCGGCGAAGGCGAAGACGGCGAACCAGGCCGTCCCCGCGCCCAGCGTCCCCGGCTGCGCGAAGAGCTTGGCGATGACGGGCGAGAGGGTATCGGCCACCACGACCTTCTTGAGCAGGCCGCGCAAGATGAGCCAGATGCCCTGGTCCACGTCGACCTCGCGCAGCGCCAACTGATGCCCCAACTGCTTGACCCAGTCGGGGAAGCGTTTGATGGGTCCGGCGATCTGTGTGGGGAAGAAGGCCGCGAAGAGCGCGAAATCCACCGGATTTTTGATCGGCGGCTGGCCCTTGAAGACTTCGGCGCAGTAATGGATGAACTCGAAGGTGAAGAACGAGATGCCCAGCGGCAGCAGGATGTTGAGCACCAGCGGATCGGTGATGCTGGCCCCCAGGACGGGTAGCGATTTGAGCAGCGGCTGGATGCTGCTGAGGATGAAGCCGGTGTACTTGAAGTAGACGAGGCTGCCCAGGTTGCCGATGATGCCGACGATGAGCGCGGTCTTGCGCGCGCGCCCCTGCACCGACGCGATCCACCAGCCCATGCCGTAGTTAAAGCCCGTCAGCCCGAGGATCAGCACGATGTACTGCGGGATGGCCGAGGCGTAGAAGTAGTAGCTGGCGATCAGCAAGAATGGCCGTCGCCAACTCTGCGGCAACACCCAATGCACGGCGAAAACCACCAAAAAGAAGGCGGCATACTGAACGGTATTGAAGAGCATGGGGCGGCGACTCCTGCTGGTGTGATGGGCTGGCGCGACCGGGCCTCAACCAAAAACAGGGGTATTGTACCGGAAAGGACGCGACGAGGCAAGTGGCAGTAGGACATCTAGGCAAGCACAGCACGATAGTGGGGCGGCGAGCACACAGCGGCGCGGCGGTGAAAGCAACCATGCCCTCACCCGCCGCGCCGTCACGCCTGGGGTTATTTTTCGGTGGCGAGGAACTGCTGCCACAGCGCCGTGACGCTGTTGACGTAGTTCCAGTTTTGGATGCCATATCGCGCGGTGTTGCCGATACCCTGGTTATAGCTGCTGATGACGATCTGGCGCACGGTCGCGCCATCGGTGCCACCGGGCCAGACGGTGTCCCAGTTGCAAGTCTGGCCCGCTGGCATCCCTTGGTTGCAGAAGGGGATGTAGTAGTTATATTCCCACGTCAGCAGGTCCACGCCCAGGTGCAGGTTGCCATCGAGCGTCTTGGGGCTATATTTGGTGCCGTTGGTCGTGTTCAACCAGTCGCCGGTGTCGGGCATGATCTGCATCAGCCCAATGCCCAGGTCACAGGCGATGACGCCCGCTTGCCAGCCACTCTCTTGCCAGCCGATCGCCTCGATCAGGCTAAAGGAGAAGGGTTTGCTGACGGCGAGGGTATACATCGCTTGTCGCACCTGATCCTGCGTGGGGTTGAGGCCGGGGATGGTGTCGCACACCTGATGCGCGCTGGGGCGGCTGCCATCTGAGCAGGGGGGCAGTGTGCCATCGGTGGTCTGGCTCTGGCTGCGGGTGGGCAGGTCGCGCGACGGGGTCGCCAGCTTCAGCGGCGGCGTCGTGCTGGCGGTCGGGGCGGTGCAGGGGGTCGGGTAGGGCGTGCCAGCGCCGAAGTCGGTGCGCGCCACCATCGGGGGAACCGCGCCCGTCACTTGGGGCACGTTGGGGATGGGGTGGGCGACGATGCCCGTTGG
>JBBQSR010000441.1:0-3605 GCA_038234855.1 Ktedonobacterales bacterium
TGAGGGCGATATGGGGGCCATCCGCAACGCGCTAGCTGTGCTGCGGGCCGGGCAGATGCTGGCGATCTATCCCGAGGGCCACCGCAGCGACGACCACGCACTGATCGCCGCGCACGACGGCTTCGCCCTCATCGCCTTCAAGGCGGATGTGCCGGTCATCCCCGCCGCCACCTGGGGGTCCGAGGCGGTGGGCAAGGGCTGGCGCTTCCTCTTCGCCGCGCCGACCATCCACGTGCGCTATGGCGCGCCGATCCGTCTCGTGCCCTCCGGCAAAAAAGCCAGCCGCGAAGACCTCGCCGCCGCCACTGAGCAGGTGATGGTGGCCATCGCCGCGCAGTTGCCCGCGCCCTATCGCGGCGTCTACGCCGAGGCAGCGGATCGCTTCATCGCGGGCACGGCTCCGGTCGCCATCCCCGCCGCCACCGAAAGCCAGGCATCGCTGTGACACATGGCCTCACCCACACGCACGATCATGCTCACCAGCATCCCCCCACCGGGCGGGCGTGGCTGCGCGTGTCGCTGTGGCTGAGCCTGAGCCTGCTGGCGTTGTGGGTCCTGCTGCATGGGCAAACCACCCGCTACATCGCGCCCAATGTCGCCTGGACGCTGTGGCTCGCCGTCCTCGTCGCCCTGACCCTGGCCGCGTTGGATGGCTACAGCGCATGGGCACGCGGCGACCTGCCGCTGCCCGCATGGGAGCGGCTGCGGCGCTTCGACATCGGTGGGTGGCGCAACCTGGGCTATGCCATCGCCTTCCTGCCCTTCATCACGGGCATAGTGGTCGCGCCGAGCGTGCTGGGCGCGGGCAGCATCCTGGCGAATGCGGGCGTGGTGACGCTGCTACCCGCCCCGGTGCAGGGCGACGCCACGCCCCCGAACGTCGCCGCGCTGTCACTGCTGCAATTGCAAGATCGACTGCGGGCGGGCGCGCCGCTGGCGAGCGCGACGGTGGTTGGCTTCGCTTTCCATCAGCCGGGGCTGCCGGGGGGCGAATGGCTGCTGACCCGTTTCATCACGCCGCACTGCGTCGCCGAGGCGCAGCCCATCGCGCTGGTGGTGCGCGCCGCCAGCGGTCGCGCGCCGCCCGACAACACCTGGCTGCGCCTCACCGGCCCCCTGACCGCCGGGGTGGTGAATGGCCGCAGCGTCGCCATCCTCGTGCCGACCACTCAGGCGACCATCGCCGCCCCGCGCGATCCGTACCTGATCTACTGAAAGGATGCTTGCCCTCATGTTCGCTCATCTCGCCCTGCTCGACTTCGCCGTCTCGGATAACGACGGCTTCTATACCCTGCTGATGTTGGTGGCCGTCGCGCTGGCGGTCGTGCTGGTCGTCGTGGTGATGCGCCAGTCGCGCGCGTCGGACCGGCATCTGCACGCCACCAAGGCCACGCCGCCGCTCGCCGCCGACCCCACCACCGATCACCAGGAATAGTCGATGGCCACCCCACGCGCCTCGACCACGCCGCCCCCGCCCGAGGCAGGAAGCGCCGCCCCCCGCAAGCCGATGAGCTATCGCTGGCTGCTGGTGCTGGTCATCTTGGCGGTGGTCGTCTCGGCGCTGCTCGTCTTCGCCGAGAACCGCGTCTATCAGCCCGCCACGCCCTTCACCAGCGGCGCGGGCGACCATGTGCACGCCTTCGCGCTGGACCCCATGCAGCCGCGCCATTACTACCTGGGGTCGCATTATGGCTTCTTTCGCACCAATGATGGCGGCAGCAATTGGGCGCGGCTGAATGATGCCCCCGGCATCGCCAAGACGTTGGTCGCCACCAGCATCACCCTCAGCCCGCTTGATGGCCGCACCGCCTACGTCAGCGGCTATCGGCTCGATGTCGGCGACCCCGTCGGCATCTATGCCACGACGGATGACGGCGCGCACTGGCATCAGGTCCCCACCGGCACCAAGGCGGGGCAACTGCCCGATCCCCGCCTGCTCTTCGTGGCGGCGGGCTGGGCGCAACCCGGCGAGGTCTATGCGTATACCATCAGCCTCGGCCTCTTTCGTTCGCTGGATCGCGGGGCACACTGGGCACTGGTCGCGCCGCCCTTCGCGGGGCAGGTGACGGCCTTCGTCCCCATGCTGGCATGCGACGCGGGCACCACCCCCGCCATCAGTGGGCCGACCTGCCCGGAACGCATCTTTGTCGGCACCACCCAGGGCCTCGCCGTCGCGGATGCCCCCGCGAACGGCCCACTCACCTTCGCCTCGGCCAGCGGCGTCGGCGGCTATATCTACGCCATCGCGGCGCATCGGGGGGCCAGCCCCACTGTGACCGTCAGCACCGACCAGGGCCTCTACCAGGCAGCCAGTCCGGCGGCGGCGCTCGCCCCGCTGGCGACCATCGCCCAGGGCGCGCCGACCTTCAGCGGGCTCGTCGCCAGTGGGGCCGACCCGCGCACCCTCTATGGCGTCACCACGCAGGACGCCGTGCTGCACTCCGCCGATGGTGGCCGCACCTGGGCGCAGGTCGGCAAGTCGCTGCAAACGCGCGGCCTGACGCAGTTGCAATCCGGCCTCCGCCAGGCGACGGGCGCGAACACCCCCCAGTGGGCGGGCGGCCAAAACGTCTTCCTGACGCTGCTGCAAGCCCCCGCCACCGGCACGGGCGAGGTCATCGCCGCGCTCTCGTTCCCCGTCCAGCTCTCCGCCACCACCGACGCGGGCAAGACCTGGCGCGGCATCGGCGGATGAGCGATGCTATAATATAGCCAATCGACTATAACGCGAAAGGAAAAAAACGATGGCACATCCACTGATAACCACCAATCCACAGATCATGATGGGTAAGCCTGTAGTTGCCGGGACGCGCATTACCGTCGAACACCTTTTAGATGAGATGGCAGGCGGACGCACCATTGATGAGCTACTAGAGGCGCATCCGCGTTTGACCAAGGCAGCGATCTTTGCCGCTTTCGCCTATGCCGCCAGCATGATGCGTTTAGAAGATGTCTATGAACTGGACCAGGCCGCCTCATGAAATTGGTGGCGGATGAGAACATCGCAAAACTCATCGTTGAACGGCTGCGGCAAGAGGGCCACGAAGTCGTTTACATCGCTGAACTCTCGCCGTCAATCGTTGATAATGAAGTCCTCGCCGTTGCCAATCAAGGTGAGGCTATTTTGCTTACCGATGACAAAGATTTTGGCGATATGATCTATCGTCAACACCAGCAAGCCGTTGGCATCATCTTCTTGCGCCTCGCAAAACTTTCTAACGGAGCAAAGGCTGATACCCTTCTTCGCGTCATCGCTCAATATGCGGCCAAACTCCCCGGTGCATTCACCACCGTCACCCTTGGTTCGGTACGCATTCGCCGCACTCCTTGAGTAGTAATACCATTGCCTTTATTCAAAAGGGGAAGCTCGCCATGGACCTGCCAGGCGTACATGCCGCACCCAACATCCAATCCGCGCCGGATGTTTATGAGATCGAGAACCTTGCGCTCGATCCTGATGGCAAGCTTTTCACCGCGATGGAGGCGGTGCTGCCGTGGGATGGCAAGGTCGTGCTGGATCTGGGCGCGGGGACGGGCTTTTGGGTGCCGCACTTCCACGAGCGTGCCACGCACGTCATCGCCATGGAGCCGCATGATGCATCGCG
>JBBQSR010000442.1:0-3603 GCA_038234855.1 Ktedonobacterales bacterium
CCGTCTCGGATGGCTCGACCGCGCCGCCCGACCTCATCGTGCGCGGTGGCAGCGAAGACTTGGCGGATATCTTTTGGTGCGACCAAAACCCCGCATCGAACTATATGCAGGGCGCGATCAAGATCCAGGGATCATCTGAAAACACCATGCGCCTCGACGCCATGTCGTTGATGATTTACTTGGAAGTCTCGCAAGAGAAGAAGAAGTAGGGGAGACGGGGACAGGTATGAAGATCGCGAAGGACACGAAGAGGATGAAGTTCTTTGCCCTCTTCGTGTCTCTCCCGAAACGTCGTGTCCTTCGTGTCTCTGGGGTTGATCCGGTTTGATGGTTCATCCGCATCTTCCGTGCTCAGCCGTATCCAGTTGCTACAACTTTGGTTGTGAGGGGAGATGCATTGCCCGTTTTGTGCCGAAGAATACGGTTTTTCTCATCGGTTCAAACCCCCGATTGGATGCATCCCTCATCCATACCATTGCTGAGCACGAGAGATGCGGATGAACCACAAAACTGGATCAAGTCCACCCACGCGGACATCGTCAGTCGTTGGCAAGCGACGCGGCATAGTACTATCCGCCGTGATCGTTGGCGCGCTCGCACGCCTGGGCTACGATGAGATGACATAAGATAACTGTGGCATCATTCATCGAGTTCAGGCAGGGGGATCTACGGCGTGGCAAGGAAGAAGCAGCGGGCGTCGCAGCGCGATGCCATCACAGAGTCCGAGTTGGCGGTGACGGCGTGGCGACCCCCGACGGGGCAACGCTTGGGCCTTTTCGTGCTAGCGCTCGGCGTTGGCGCGGTGGTGGTCGCCCCCGTCCTGCTGATCTTCGGTGGGCAACGGGCGCGACTTTTCGCCGCGCTGGGGGACCCCGCGCAGCTTGGCCACGCGGCGATGGGGACGCTGGCCTTTGGCGGCGTCATCCTGGGGCTTGGGCTGCTCGCCATCATCCTCACCTATCAGGTCGCGCGGGTCAGCGTGTTGGTGCGCGGCTGGCGGCGCTATCTGTCGCGGCTGGCGGGCGACTTGGCCCCCCGGCTGACGGCGCGGGCGCGGCTGTCGACGCTCGGCTACATTCCCATGGCGCGTGGTCCCCTGGCGGGCGCGGCGGGCAATCCCCAAACCGAACCGTTGGCCGTGGCCCTCGCGGCCTTTCCCCGTGCGCTGCTGACGGGCGAAGATGGCGCGGGCAAGACGACCGCTCTGTGGCGCTACGCGCTGGAGGTGACGCGGCGGGCGAACGCGTGGCGCATCATCGCCGCGCGCCAGGTCATCCCCATCATCGTGCCGCTGAATGGCTACGCGTTGGCCGACCCCACGCCGGGCGATCTGCGGGTGCGGCATCTCGCCGCACTGCTGCGCAGCTATGACGCCGAATTGCTGGCGCGCCACCTGCCCTCGCTACTGCGCCGTGGTCGCGTGCTGCTGCTCTTTGACGGGCTGGACGAACTCGCCCCCGACCAGGCCGAGGCCATCGTGCAGGAACTACATGGCGCGCTGGCCCAGCCGCGCTATCGCAATGTGCAACTGGTGCTGGCCTGTCGCAGCGCCGTGCTAGACGACCTGCTAGAGCGCGCGCCCCTGCTGCGCCAGTTTTCGCCCGTGCAGGTGCTGCCACTCGGCCACGACGAGGTCCGCGCCGTCCTGCGGCGGGCGGATCGCCTGGGGCAACTGGGCGGCCAATCCGCCGAAAGCGTGTTGAGCGAGATCGAGCGGCGGGCGCTGCTGCCCATCTATTGCCGCCCAGCGACCCTGGTGATGCTGCTAGATCTGCTGGATGCCGGTCAATTCATCCCCGGCACCCGCGCCCACCTCTTAGACGAATACGAGGAACTGCAATTCTCCCGCGCGCATGTGGTGGATGCCCGACTAGACCGCACCCGTCGCGCGCTGGGGTACCTGGCGGTGGCGCTGCGCCTGTCGGGGTTGGCCGAGATCACGGGTGCCCAGGCCTGGGACGAACGTGAGGCGGTGCGCGGCCTGCTCAGCGACACCAAAGTAGCGGCATCGAATCTCGCCGGGGTGACGCGTCCGCTGGGCTTCAACGAACGGGAATTGACCGAGGCCGTCGATCTGGGCAGCATGGCGGGCGTGCTGGAACGCGGCGCGAATGGCGTCGGGCTGCGCTTTCGCCACAATCTGTCGCTGTACTTGGCGGCGGCGCGGCACCTGGACCTGAACGACGCGGGGCTGGGGCGCGTCTCGCCGACCCTGCTGCGCCCCGAATGGAGCGAGATCGTGGTGCTGTGGGGCGGCCTGACGACCGATCCGGCGGGGGTGACGGAGCGGCTGTTGCGGCTGGCCCAGACGCCCACCGGCACGGCGGCGACGGCGCGGCTCAGCGGCACTGGGCGCGGCACGACCATGGCGCTGGCCCTGGCGCTGACCGTTGCCACCGTCAGCATGACGACCCTCGCCCTCAACGCCACCCCTGGCCCGGAATCGCAGACCGACTGGGCGCAGCACAGCTTGCGCGAGGTCTTTGATCGCGTCCTGCGCTATGGCACCTCGGGCGACGACGAAACCGTGCGCCGCGACCGCTTGCGTGCCGCGCTGCGCCACTGCGAAAACGGCGCGGCGGGCGAATTCACGGCGGCGCTGGCGCGGCTGGTGCGCGTGGGCGGGGCGAATCGGCTGTTGCGCGCCCAAGCCGTGCAGGTGCTGGGCTTGCTGGCCTCGCCCGCCAGCCTCGCTGAACTGACGGACCTTTTGCTGGAACCTGACCCCGTCGTGCGCGAGGCGCTGCAACGCGGCTTCCATCTGGCGGGGGCCGAGGCGGTCGCCCCGCTGCTGGACCTGATGGCCCACTCCCCCGCCAGCGAAACGCTACACCGTCGCGCCCTCGAAGCCCTGACCGCTGTCGATGGCCCCGCTGTCCCCCCCGCCCTGGCACGGATGGAACACGCCCTGCCAGCGGATCGCGCCTCGGCTGCCGAGGCGCTGGGGACGCTGCACGACCGCCGCGCGCTGGAGCCGTTGCTGGCGGCGCTGCGCGACCCGGATGCCACGGTGCGGCTGGCCGCGACGCGCGCCCTGGGCAAACTGGGCGACCCGAAGGCTCAACCCGCCCTGCTGCAACTGCTGACCGCCCCCACCGAGGAACAGCGCATCGCCGCTGCCGAGGCCCTGGGCCTGCTGCGCGGCGACAAAGCCCTACGCCCCCTGATCAAACTGCTCGACGACAAGCAATCGCGCGTGCGTGCCGCTGCCGCCGAGGCGCTCGGCCACATCGGCGATGCCCGCGCCGTCGAGCCGCTGCGCAAGCGCCTGGCCGACAAAGACGCCTGGACGCAAGCAGCGGCGGCAACGGCCCTGCGCGCCCTGGGCCAGCGCACGTAGAGCGATGGGCCGATCCGTTATAAGCCCCAGAGTGGAAAGTTCCCATGGTCAAACGCGCCGGACCCGATCAGGCGTCAACTGCTCCACCGGAAGGGGCGCTTGCCAGGGGAGACGATGCTCTTGCACCAGGTTGTGTGCCAGGCGCAGTTGCCGGTAAGCGCGCCTCATGAGCCAGGTCCAACGGGTGGCAGCGGCAGGTGACCGCAGTGTGGGGAAGGTCCATTTCAAGGTGTGTGTGAAGAACCGAAACTGCTGCGCCATCG
>JBBQSR010000443.1:0-3591 GCA_038234855.1 Ktedonobacterales bacterium
AGATCGACCGCGTGCGCCACGACAGCGAAGCGAAGGCCAACCGGCTGGAGATCAGCACCGAGAGCGAGATTCAGGCGATCAATGATCGCTTGAAGACGCAACTCGATGAACTGACCGCCAGCGCCGATTCGCGCCGTCACGATCTGGAAACGCTGAAGAAGCTGGACCTGTTGACCGAGCAACGCTATCGCGAACTGCGCGACCGTTTTGGCCACGTCTTCGAGGCGGGCATGGGTGCCGAGGCCGCGAAGAAGCTGCTGGAAGAGATCGATCTCGAAGTGGAGGCGCTCAAGATGCGCCACGAGATCGCCACGACCACCAGCGTGCAGCGCAAGAAAAAGGCGATGAAGCGCCTGAACGTGATCGAGTCGTTCCGCAAGTCCAACAACCGCCCGGAATGGATGATCCTCACCGTGCTGCCGGTGCTGCCCCCCGAACTGCGCCCGATGGTGCAGCTTGATGGTGGCCGCTTCGCCACGTCGGACCTGAACGATCTGTATCGCCGCGTCATCAACCGCAACAACCGCCTCAAGCGGCTGCTGGAATTGAACGCGCCGGAAATCATCATCCGCAACGAGAAGCGCATGCTGCAAGAGGCCTGCGACGCGCTGATCGACAACGGGCGGCGCGGTCGTGCCGTCTCTGGCTCGGCCAACCACAAGCTCAAGAGCCTGTCAGACATGCTCAAGGGCAAGCAGGGCCGTTTCCGCCAGAACCTGCTCGGCAAGCGCGTCGATTACTCGGGCCGCTCGGTCATCGTGGTCGGCCCCAGCCTGAAGCTGCACCAGTGCGGTCTGCCCAAAAAGATGGCGCTGGAGCTCTTCAAGCCGTTCGTCATGCGCAAACTGGTCGAGCGCCACTTGGCGCACAACATCAAGAGCGCCAAGCGCTTCGTCGAGCGCATCCGTCCCGAGGTGTGGGACGTGCTCGAAGAGGTCATCACCAACCATCCTGTCATGCTGAATCGCGCGCCGACGCTGCACCGCCTGGGCATCCAGGCATTCGAGGCGGTGTTGGTCGAGGGCAGCGCCATCCAGTTGCATCCGCTCGTGTGCTCGGCCTTCAATGCCGACTTCGACGGCGACCAGATGGCCGTCCACGTGCCGCTCTCGGAGCGCGCGCAGGAAGAGGCGCGGTCGCTGATGCTCTCGACGCGCAACATCCTGAAGCCCGCCACGGGTGAGCCGAGCATCGGTGCCTCGCAGGAAATGGTGCTGGGCTGCTATTACATGACGCTGGATCGCCCCGGCATGCTGGGTGAGGGTCACATCTACACGAATGAGGACGAGGCGCTGCTGGCCTATGACTACGGTCACATCCAGTTGCAGTCGCGCATCAAGGTGCGGCTGAACTCGCCCTACATCATCAACATGGACGCCACGGGCGCGACCCAAAAGATCCCGACGGGCGAACGCGCGGTAGATACGACGGTCGGGCGCATCCTCTTCAATGAGGCGCTGCCCGAGGACATCCGTTTCAAGAACTACGCGACGAAGAAAGAGCACTTGAGCGCCATCATCGCGGAATGCTTCCGCGTCTATGGCCGCGAGCGCACGGCGGAGCTGGCCGACGCCATCAAGTCGCTCGGCTTCATGTACTCGACCCGCGCGGGCGCGAGCATCGCCATCAGCGATGTGCAGGTCCCCGAGGAGCGCAAGCAGATCATCGCAGATACCGAGGTCGAGGTCGCTGCGATAGAAGAAGAGTTCCGCGACGGCCTCATCACCGACATGGAACGCTATAAGAAGACGGTGGACTTCTGGACCGCCGCGACGAAGAAGGTGGAGGTCGCGGTCAAGCGCGTGCTGGACCCCTACGGCTCCATCGCCATCATCGCGGATTCCGGTTCGACCAAGGCCAAATTGCAGCAGATCCGCCAGCTTTCGGGCATGCGCGGGTTGATGGCCGACCCGTCGGGCCGCATCATCGAGGTGCCGATTCGCGGCAACTTCCGTCAGGGGTTGTCGGTGATCGAATACTTCATCAGCAGCCACGGCGCGCGTAAGGGCCTGGCCGACACCGCGCTGCGTACCGCTGAGTCGGGCTATCTGACGCGCCGCCTCATCGACGTGGCGCAGGACGTCATCGTCAACATCATCGACTGCGGTGCCACCGAGGGCGTGTGGATCACCAAAGCCGACAGCGACGACATGAATCAGCCGATCCGCAACCGCCTGGTCGGTCGCATGCTGGCGGCGGATGTCGAGCTGCCCGATGGCACCATCATCCCACGCGGCGAGGAACTGGAAGAGCGCAACATCGACCTGATCGTTAATGCCAACATCACCACCATCTATGTGCGGTCGGTGTTGCAGTGCCTGTCGCCCCACGGCATCTGCCAGCAGTGCTACGGACGCAACCTGGGCAATGGCCGCCTGGCGACCTTTGGCGATGCCATGGGCATCATCGCGGCGCAGTCCATCGGTGAGCCGGGCACGCAGTTGACCATGCGTACCTTCCACACCGGCGGCATCGCGGGCGCACAGGAAGACATCACTCAGGGTTTGCCGCGCATCGAGGAACTCTTCGAGTCGCGCATCCCCAAGGACAAGACCATCATCAGCGAGATCGACGGTGAGGCCGAGGTCACGCGTGATGACAACGGCGCGCAGCACGTCAAGGTGGTCGCCCGCGAGATCATCCTGGACGAGTACCCCACGCCCAAGAGCAGCACCATCAACGTGCGTGATGGCGACCATGTGACGCGTGACCAAGTCTTGGCCACGCGGACGGATGGCAGCACCATCCTCGCCCGCGTCGAGGGTGACATCATCCTCAACGCGAAGGACAAGCTGGCGATCCGCTTCGAGGAACGCAGCGAAAAGATGTATGACGTGCCCCCCGGCACGGCGCTGGCTGTCGACACGGAAACGAAGTTGACCATCACGAATGGCTCGAAGATCCGCGCGGGGCAAGCCATCACCAAGGGTCTGGTCGACCCGCAAGATGTGCTGCGCATCATGGGCCGCGACGCCGTCTCGCTCTTCTTGGTGAAGGAAGTGCAGAAGGTCTATCGCTCCACGGGCGTGTACATCAGTGACAAGCACATCGAGGTCATCGTCCGCCAGATGTTGCGCCGCGTGCGCATCGACGATCCGGGCGACACCGACATGCTGCCTGGTGACCTGGTGGACCGCTTCACCTTCGAGGAAACCAACAAGGGGGTGCTGGCCGAGGGCGGCGAGCCGGCGACGGCGGCGACGGTGCTGCTGGGCGTGACGAAAGCCTCGCTCAACACCGAAAGCTTCTTGGCGGCGGCGAGCTTCCAGGAAACGACCCGTGTGCTGACCGAAGCCGCCATCAATGGCGCGACCGATCACCTGTTGGGCCTGAAAGAGAACGTCATCATCGGCAAGCTGATCCCCGCTGGCACGGGCTTCGAGCGACGGCGCGAACTGGCTGCTGCCCGCAACCAGCAGCGCATCGCCGATGCGACCCCCAGCACCAACGATTATGACCCGATGACCTTCGGCGACTTCGCCCCCTTCGGCGACGACTAGGGCCAGTAGCCTGCAATGGCCCCCGCTCTCATCGCAGGATGAGGGCGGGGGCATTTTATGCACAAACCAAGGGGTACTTTTAGTGGAAAAT
>JBBQSR010000444.1:0-3584 GCA_038234855.1 Ktedonobacterales bacterium
GACGCGGGGCGTGGCTGGCGCTGAGCGCGTCTGACTTGCCTTGTGGCAGACCGTGCGCTATACTTGCTATAGAACAGGTGTTTGCGGTCAGGAGGCGCGCGATGGGTACACTCGACGGTGGCGCACAGGCCGAACCGATGCCCGATCCGGCGGCGGCACGGCCCCTGGCCCTGCATACCCTGCACCCCAAGGTCGTGCTGAATCGCATGCGCCCCATCCGGCGCGGTGGCGAAGAGACGCGTTTCGCGGAGTGGAGCATCAACCCCTATCGCGGCTGTCAGCACGCGTGCGCGTACTGCTACGCGCGCCGCACGCACGTCGCCTTTGACCTGGATGGCGCGGCGGACTTCGAGCGCGAGATCTTCGTGAAGGTCGGCGCGGCGGAGGTGCTGCGCGCGGAACTGGCGAAGCGGCGACGTTCCCCGTGGAACGCGCCCATCGTCATCGGTACGGCGGTCGATCCCTACCAGCCCGTCGAGGGGCAACAGCGCATCACGCGGTCCATCCTCGAAGTCATCCGCGATTTTCGCGCGCCTATCTCCATCATTACCAAGAACACGATGGTGCTGCGCGACGCCGACATCTTGGCGCAGATCGCGCAACACGCGACCTGCACGGTCTTCATCAGCATCACCACGCTCGACGCCGAGCTAGCTCGGCGGTTGGAACCCGCGACGCCCCCGCCGCTGAAGCGTCTGCGGGCCATCCAAACGCTCGCGGCGCGTGGCATCAGCGCCGGAATGATGGTCGCCCCCATCCTGCCCTGGCTCACCGACGCCCCCGGCATGCTTGAGGAACTCGCCCTCGCCGCGCACCGCCACGGGGCGCGGTGGATCGCCAATGGCACGCTGCGGCTGCACCCCGACGTGCGCCCCGTCTTCCTGGCCTGGCTCGAACGCGAGCGACCCGATCTGTTGACCCGTTACCAGACATGGTATCGCTGGACGGAGCCGCCCGAGCAATATCGCCAACGGGTGCACGCGCGCATGGCCGCCATTCGCTCCGCGTTGGGTATGGCGGGTGGCCCGCCGCGCTTCGTGCCAGCGACGGTGCAGCTTTCCCTTTTCTAGCCGAGCGGCAGTGATAGGCCGCGTCACATACCCCCGCGTGATTTGCGGTGGCGTCCCCTGATGTGCTATCATCCCCTGTGCCTCAGCAGAATTGAATGAGCAAACAAGGGAGATCAGCAGTGATGTCGGTAAGTGAACCCAATATTTCGGATGCGGTCGTTGGCCATGAAGCTATCCTGTGGTTTTTGACGCATGGCGGTCAGGAGCCAGTGCGCATCACCCCGCAGAAACAAAGTGACGCCGAATGGTTGGTGCATGTGAAAGGCGCGAATGGCCTGGTCCACCTGCTCATCTCGAAGCAGGAGAGTCGCTACACTCCGCAGCAGGTCGGTGACGTGAACTGCATCGTCTGCAACCCAAAGAAAGCCTAGCAGCAGCGACTGTGTTTGCCATGACAAGAGCCAAGCGGCGCTCGGAAGATTGATCTTCCGAGCGCCGCTGTGTTTTCCTGTGGAACGATGTCTCTGGTACGTTATGAGGCGCTAACCCCCGCTTGGGTGATGGCGAAACGTTGGGCATCCGCATCGATCTCAGCCTGGCAGCCAATCGGAAAAATGATTTCTGGTGCCGTGTGCCCAAAATCCATGTCAGCGATGATCGGGAAGTTGTAGGCGCTGGTGCGTTCAAGGACGATGGCGCGCAGTGCGACGCGCTGTGCTTCGCTATAGCCATAGGAGCGCCCGATGAGCATGCCGCGTAGTTGCGCGAACACCCCCATATTGTCGTAGTCTTGCAGCACCGCATCGACCCAACTGGGGTCAGGCCGTTCCTCGGAGGTTTCCCAAAACCAGAGCGCACCGTCCATCCGTGGCCAATAGGGGGTGCCGCGTAGGTGTTGCAATGACTCTAAGCAGCCTCCTATCAGGGGTCCACTGCCCATGCCCCCCTTCAGCCATGTCCAGCCAGGGGAAGGCTGCATGACGCGCGGTCGCTGTGCATCCTGTTGCGTGGCCCAGTCCAAAAACTCTTCGGTCCATTCCGTCGCGGGACTGATGTCACCAAGGGCGGTAGGCGAGCACAGGGCGCGCTGAAACGACGCGACCGTATAGGGCTGTGGATGGGGATACTCCGCGAGATCCACAAGAAGGCTGAGCGGGTAAAACGTTGTCAGTCCTGCGCAGGCGAATAGCGCATTGCAGAGAACGGTGATGTCTGAATAACCCGCGAAGATCTTGGGGTTAGCCCGTATCAGCTCCCAGTCCAGTAGCGGCAAGAGTTGACACGAGTGATCCCCCCCAATCGTCGCGATGATGGCACGGACCTGGGGATCGGCGAACGCCGCGTTGATATCATCAGCCCGCTCCCTGGGCGTGCCCGAAACGTAGCCGCGCTGGCCCAGGGCATGTGGCATGAGCACGACGCGGTAGCCCCGCGCCTCTAACCAGGCGACGCCACGCGCCAGCCGCTGGGGGAACATTCCCGCGCCACCCCACGATGGCGAGACGATAGCGATGGTATCGCCTGGTTTGAGCATTGCAGGTCGCATTACACCTCCGGTTTGTGCGCGCGGATGGCGAAAGAGAGCGGCAGTTGTGGCTGGCCTGGTGGCATCGACCAATGGCCCTCGGCGTCCTCGACCAGCGTGGGGAAGCCTTGCCACGTCATAAAGGGATATTCGCGCAGATACTCGATCTGGAGGCCGTTGCTGATGAGGGCATTCACGATGTCGGCCATGCTGTGCTGCCAGCCGAATTCGCGCTTGGTGATCTGCGCATCGGGGTCGGCATAGTTGCCCACGTGCGGCTCGATGACGATTGGTTCCTCGCTGTGAAAGTAGCCATACTTGATGTGTGGCTCTGGTGTTTCCTCGTCGAAGATGTACATGGTTGGGTGGCCCTCGACGATGAAAAAGGTGCCGCCGGGTTTCAGGAAGTGCGCGACGATCTGCCCCCAGCGTTGCATGTCGGGCAGCCAGCCCAGCACACCATGCGAGGTAAAGACCACATCGAACTGCCCACTAAGGTGCTGTGGCAGATCATAAAGGTCCGACTGGATGAAGGTTGCGGGCAGCCCCATCTGCGCGGCCAACTCGTGCGCATGCGCGATGGCGCGTTCCGAGAAGTCCATGCCCGTGACCTGCGCCCCCAGCAGCGCGAACCGCAGCGTATCTTTGCCAAAGTGGCATTGTAGGTGCAGCAGCGACTTGCCCGCCACGTCGCCCACCCCTGTACGCACGATGCCTCCCTCCGGGAAATTGTTGGGCTGCGCGACGAAGCCAGCGACGTCATAGCCTGGCGAACGATAATTGATCTCCGCCATTTCGTTCCACAGGTCCTTATTGCCTTGGATGTATTGGTCCATGTTTTTCCTCCCCGTAGGTTTCACATGCAACGACGGCGCCGAAGGCGGTTCTCGCCATTCGTCGCCGTCCTCATGGGCTGCGATTATGCGGGCTTCGCCGCCGCGATGGCGCGGGCGATGTCGACGAACTCGGGTTTGAGGCTGGCGGTGCCAACCAGCGCGCCATCCAGGTGCGGCGACGCGACGAATTCCGCGACGTTGCTCGCCGTGACG
>JBBQSR010000445.1:0-3576 GCA_038234855.1 Ktedonobacterales bacterium
AGACGAAAAAGGGCGACATCCCGCGCATGTCTACGCTGTCCCCAAGTGAGCAAGATGTTTTGATACAACGGTGGCGGTTGCGCCACGACTTGCGCCAAGCGTACCAAGAGATCGTTGATATGCTGGTTGTCTGGTGCATCGATGACGTACATATCCCCACCTTTCATAGCAAGGGGCACGATGCGCACTTCAAGTTGCAGCCGCCCGCTGACCTCATGCGTCGTCTGGCAGCCAATGGGTTTAGTGTGGCGGAAATTGAAGCGGCGCTCAAGACCGATGAGGTCGCGGCTGACTGGATGACTCCCGAAGAGGTTGCCTCTTTTTTAGAGCAGATCGCTGAGATGAAGGACTATTTTGTGACACATGATCCTGGGCCGTTTGCCCAAGCATGGCGCATTTATCAAGCTATCGGTGAAGCTGTCCGTTATAATTTCATGCAACAATATGGCTATGCTCCCGAGCAATCTCCTGTTCCAGATGTTAGAATACAGGGGAAGGTCGGTGAGCTACCAAAACTCAAATCCGCAGATCATCAGCCGCCACTCTTCGAATAGGGAGAACACCACGTTGACGCATCAACCCCACTTGCCAGGGCGATTCAATCCCTATAAAGCAGCGGCCCAGCCTACCGAAACCGCACGACAAGCCAAAGCAGAATATGCGGCCTTTTGCGAAAAAGTGAAGGATACCAGCCCGAAACTCTATCAGCAGCACCTCCGAGATGAAGCGAACAGCGAAACTGAGCGCATCTTGCATGATGCCATGCTCGACGACCCAGAGATGATTGCCTTCATGGATGGCATCAGCGCGAAACTCGCGGCACGTCGGACCAACGCCTTAAGCAGCGAACTCGCGTTGCTCGATATCGAAGGCAATGCGACAAAGCGCGAGGTGCGTAACGCCTATCGGCGCAAGGCGCGCAAGCTGCACCCCGACGTGGGCGGCGACGCCGAAGCCTTCAAGCAACTGCACGCCGCGTACCGCAAGGTGCTGGCGGCAGCCAAGGCATGATGTGCCCCTATGACGGCTGAGACGCGCGAGGGCGAAGCCCCCCTAACGACCCCGGCGGCGATTGGCTCCGTCGTCGAAAGTTTGCTCTTTGTCGCGGGTCGTCCGCTGGACCTCGACGACCTGCGCAAGCTGCTGGGCGTCAGCGAAGATGAGCTGCGCGCCGCCGTCGCGGAGTTGGCTACGGGGTACGTGAGCGCGGGGCGCGGGCTGCGGCTGCAACAGTCGGGCGCGCTGGTGCAGCTCGTCTCGGCCCCCGAAAACGCGCGCTTCGTCGCCGCGCTGCTGGGGATGCCGACCCACGCGCGCCTCACTACCCCCGCGCTGGAAACCCTCGCCATCATCGCCTATCGCCAACCCATCAGCCGCGCGCAACTCGAATCCATTCGCGGCGTCAACTGCGACCGGGCGTTGGCGACGTTGCTGCAACATGGGCTGGTGATGGAGGTCGGGCGCGCGGCCACGGTCGGGCGACCGATCCTCTTTGGCACGACGCTTGATTTCCTGCAACAGTTCGGCCTCAGCGGCATCGATGCCCTGCCCGCCGTGGTCCTGCCCGAGGAGGTCGCGCACACCGACGCCGCGAATGCCGTGCGTCGCGCGGTCGATGCCCAGGGCACCCGCCAACTCACCCTCCCCGCGAACGCCGATGCAAAGGACGCCTGAAACGATGCCTGGACCCCTTGGCCGCCACATGCCCCTGGAGGGCCGCCCGCAAAAAGCCCTAGAGATCGCCCGTGACCTGGGCTGCGAGACGATCCAGATCTTCGTCAGCAGCCCGCGCACCTGGGCCCCCCCCGCGACGAATGCGCACGAGACGGAGGTGTGGCGCGCGGCTCTAGCGGCGTCGGGTTTCGCGCCCATCGTCATCCACGCGGCGTACCTCATCAACCTCGCATCGAGCAGCGACGAGACGCGGGCGAAATCGCGCGAACTGCTGCGATGGACGCTGCAACGCGCGACGGAGGTCGGGGCGAGTGAGGTCGTGCTGCACATCGGCAGCCACGGCGGCGCGGGGATGGACGCTGGCCTGGCGCGCCTGGCGGAGGGCCTGGCCGCTGTCGGCGAGGATGCGCCAGCGGGCGTACATCTGCTGCTGGAAAATGATGTCGGCGCGGGCAACACCATCGGCTCGCACTTCGCCGCCATGGCGCAGGCGTTGACGGCGGCGCGGGGGCAGTGGGGCGAGCGCATCGGGGTGTGCATCGATACGGCGCATCTGTGGGGCGCGGGCCACGACATCGGCACGCCCGAGGCCGCCAGCGCGACGCTCGCCACGATGGACGCCACCATTGGCCTGGGCAACGTGCGCGTCATCCACCTGAATGACACGACGACCAAGCTGGGCGGGCACCGCGACCTGCACGCGCGGCTGGGCGAGGGCAGCATCGGCCCAGATGGCCTGCGCACGGTGCTGAGCGACCTCCGACTGGCGCACGCGGCCATCATCTTGGAAACACCGATCAAGCAGATCGAGGGCACCGAGGACAACGACTGGGCCGACGACCGCACCCGCGTCGCCTATGCCCGCGAACTCGTCACGCGACCGTGATCGTCGCGCCACCCAGATGCGCGCTCCTTGTGGGCCACCCCCCGATTTTCGCATCATGGGGAAGGCGTTAGGACGCGCCATCGCTGCGGGCATCTACTAGACCGACGCGCCAGGCCAGGGCGATGATCTGGGCGCGGTCCGTCGCCCCCACCTTGGTGAGGATGATCGAGATGTGGTTACGCACGGTGCCTTCGGCCAGGCTCAGCCGATTCCCAATCGCGGCGTTGGTCAGCCCACTCGCTAGCAAACGCACGATCTGCCGCTCGCGCTCGGTCAGTTGCGCGGTCAATGTCTCGCGCGGTGGGGGACGCTGTCGCACGAAGGTCAGCACCTTTGCCGCGACCTGCGGGTCGATATGGGCGCGTCCGGCGGCGGTTCCCTCGATGGCGGCGATCAACACCTCGCCCCCACAATCTTTCAGCAGGTAGCCCGCCGCACCTGCCTGGATCGCATCCATCACCCATTCATCCTCACCATAAGTGGTCAGCACCAGCACCGGAATGGTGGGATGGCTGATCCGGAGGGCGCGCATCGCTTGGATGCCGTTCATCCCCGGCATCTTGAGGTCCATCAAAATGACATCGGGCGGCGTCGCGGCCACCTGGCGCAGCACCTGCGCGCCATCATGGGCGATGGATGCGACCTCCACCGTCGCGCTCAGTTGAATGATGGCCTTGAGGCCTTCGCAGACAATGGCTTGATCGTCGGCGATGAGCACGCGAATCATACGAGCGTCCTTTCCCCTGGCCAGAGCAGTTGGATGGTCGTGCCGTGGTCGGGGCGGCTCCGCACCGTGAGCATTCCGCCAATGAGCTGCGCCCGCTCGCGCATGCCGATGAGGCCAAAATGCCCCGGCGGCGGCTCGGTGGCGACGGCAAAGCCCTGCCCATCATCGGCGACCACGAACGTCAGGCCCCGCCCCGTTGGGTGGCATTCCACGCGGAGGTGGTGGGCATGGGCATGCCTGACGACGTTGTTGAGGGCCTCCTCGATGATGCGATAGCACTGCTGCTCAA
>JBBQSR010000446.1:0-3570 GCA_038234855.1 Ktedonobacterales bacterium
CCTGACACTGTTTGGTGGCGCCAGCATCCGCTCGTTCACGCTGGCACTGCTCATCGGCATCTTCAGCGGCACCTATAGCTCCATCTTCAACGCCAGCATGCTGCTGGTCGTCTGGGAGACGGGCGAATGGAGCCGCAATCGTCGCCAGGTCGCGGTGCGCCCGCGCACGGCACCGGGGCTGCCCCGGACGGCGACGGCTCGCTAGCACGGTCTGACCTATTGCCCCCCGCCATGCGATCAGGATGGGGGGCAATAGGTCGCTTTTTTTTGTATAGGGGTGTATGGGGAAATAGCGGTTATAATAGAACCAACAGGCGATAGAGGCGACTGGCTATTTGATTGGTGCGTTTATTGCTGTGTATCCTTGTTCATTTCATTCGTAAAGGAGTCGAACATGCATCCACTCCCTGACCCTGCCCGCGAAGATGGCAATACTAACGCGTCATTATCGCAGCCTGATATGGCTGCTTATCTGCACGCGCAACCAGCAGGCTACCACGAACCCGATTCCCAGCCGTTGTATCCGTCTGGTCCCACGAACCCACCGCCGCCGACGTTTTTCCCGTTGCTCTACCCAAACTCCACCGAACACCGCCAGCGCGGGGGCGTCTTCGCCGCATCGTGGGTGGGGGCGCTGGTGGCCTTGGTCACGACGCTCGTGCTTTTGGGGGTCATCGGCATCATCATCGCGCGCACCGGACTGCTGCACTTCACTTCGCCCATGGTGGGCGGCGTGACCACCATCATCAATAGCAGCAATACCCCAGGGCCAGGGCATACCCCGACGGCGGGCAATACGCCGCTGCCAGGTGGCGCGACGGCGGTGCCGAGCACGCCGAATCCGCAGACGACGGTGACGCCCCAAACGACGCCAGGAGCGACCCCCACGGCGGCAGCGACCGCCACGACCGTGCCCACGGCGACGACCGCGCCACTCAGCGTCACGATCGGCTGCTGGGCTTCGCCCGACCCCAAGAGCGCGCAGTTCTGCGTCCAGACCGGCGCGAACGCGGATTTGCGTATCAGCGCGGTCGACTGCGATGGGGTGAATGACACGCGTATTCCCGCGAATGCCACCGCCGATAGCAGCGGCTACTATCTCGCCAGTTGGTCCCCACGCAAGCCCGGCCATGGGTGTCATACAGTGACCATCACTGTGACGAGCACCGTGGGCAGCCAGGAAGCCACCGCCAGCGGCCAATTCACCCTGGGCAATTAGCCAATGGGCCTCATGCCATGGAGCTGGTCGACGACTGTGGTGCCCCCGAGAAGAGGCGCACGAAGATGAGGAAGACCACCGAGGCGGCGCTGGCGAAGTAGACCCCGCGCATCCAGGGTTCGCCCGCGTCGCTGCCGCCCAGCCACCCATGCAGCGTCACCAGCGCGAAGGCGACGAAGCTGATGTAGTGCAGCGACCGCCAGACGCGCTGGGCGACGAAGCGTCGCAGCCACGACGAGAGCGCCACCGTCACCACGGCATACATGGCGAAGACGCCCAGGTTGACCGCCAGCGGGCGATACGGCTCATTGAGTGGCAGCAGCAGATTGAGGATGGTGAAGGGCAGGAAGGGATCGAAGATGAGCGTCACCAGATGCGCCAGCATCATCACCACCATCAGGGTAGCGGTGAACTGGTGCATCTCGTCCACCGTCCATGAGAGGCGCTCGCGGGCATTGCGTGCGATGCCCCGCAGCATACCCAAGATGACCGAAAGGGTCAACAGCACATACGCAGCGACCGCCGTAGCGCGGGTGAGGTACCACAGCGTTGGGCTGACCGCCGCCGCGAGGGGGTGCCCCAGATGGGCCTGCGTGCTGGCGAGGAAGGCTGCGAACATGGTCGTCTCTCCGCTGGTGATGTTGAGGGGCTGCCAGTTGGGCACCCTGTGCCGCTGACAGCCACCATGCGATGTCGCCTCTAATGCGCCTTGGATGGCGCGGTCGTGGCGGTGGGCTGAGGCGGTGGGGGGGCCGTGGTCGCCGTAGGGGCGGGCGTCGCGGTCGGTTGCCCCGGCGCGAGGGTCGGCACGGGGGCCCCTGGCACCCGCGTGGGGCTGGGCTTAGTCGGTGTGGCGGTCGGCGTGCCTTTCCCTGACCCCAGTCCACCCTTGCCGTTGCCGCCGCCTACCCCGGTCGTCGCGGTGGGTGTGGGGACGTTCGCGGTGGCCCCGACATCCCAACTGAAGGGGCGGTGGTTGGTCAGTTGCCATGCCCCCAAGAGCAAGCCACCCGCTGTCGCGAACATGCCCACGCGCAGCAGGGCCGTCGTCAGGGCGCGGCCACCGACCGCCGTGCCCACGCCGCCGCCCGCCACGGGGGGGCGGCCACCGGACTCGAGCACGATGTCGCCATCGGGCACCGCGACGCAGGTGAGGATGTCGCCTTGCGCGCGTTCGCGGTTCGTCAGCGCCAGCGCGCCGGGGGCCGTGACCTTGCCACTGACCAGGTGTTGCTTGCAGACGCCACACGACCCCGTGCGGCAACTGAAATCGGGCTGATAGCCGTGCCGTTCCAGCGCCACCAGCACCGTTTCGTTCGCCTTCACGCCCAGCACGGCGTCGGTCGCCTGCACGCGCATATAGGCGACATCAGTGCTGTTGTTGGTGTCCATGATCTGAAAGTCGATGCGCGACGCCCCCCGTTGCGTCGCGAAGACCTCAGCCAAGATGCGCTCGGGGGGGACGCCCCGTTCGCGCAGCAATCCCTGCAATTCGTGTTTCAGCGATTCGGGGCCGCACATGTACCAATGTGCCCGCCGCCCGGCCTTGCCAACGTGGCGCACCACATCGGCGGCTTTGAGCCGCTGATTCGCGCTGGAGAGGTAATGAAACTGTTGCAGCCAATTCCCTTGCTCGTCCATTGCGGCCAGTTCGTCGCGATAGATGATGTCGGCGGCGGTACGCGAGGCATAGTGCAGTTGGACGGATGGCCGTTCCTCGGGGGGCATCAGTGCCAGCGCCCGCAGCATGCCGATGATGGGCGTGACGCCGCTGCCCACCGCCACGAAGACCAGCGGCGTCGCTGGCCCGACATCGGCGGGCAGGGTAAAGGCCCCGCGCGGGAAGCTGGCATAGAGGAGCGTGCCATCACTGACCTCATCAAAGAGATAGGTCGACACCGCCCCCTCGCGCATCCGCTTGATCGTGATCTCCCATGGGCGGTCGGGCAGCCCGTCGCCGCACAGCGAATACGACCGATAGAGCGTTTCGAGCGCGGTCGGCAGCGCCAGCGTGACGAATTGCCCCGGCAGGTAGGGCGCGGGCGGCTGCTGCGTGCCAGGGATGGCCAAGAAGAGGGTCACGACCCCCGGCGCGGCGATCTCGCGCCCGATGACCTCGACGGGCATCATGTTATTTGGCGACACCAGGGGGCGTGGGCGACTGACACGCCCATCCCCGCCGTCACGATAGTTCATGCGCTGCGTTCCCCCATATATGAGATTAGTCCATCTTGTCTGCCAGTATAGCGTCTTTTTGTATGAGAATCATGAGAAAGCAACCGTGGATGAGCAAAAAGGGCTAGAAGCAAGCACGACCGATGCAAAAATACGCGCGAGTTGCTATGCTATGG
>JBBQSR010000447.1:0-3562 GCA_038234855.1 Ktedonobacterales bacterium
AGATACGCGCGCACCATCGCCTGATGGAAGTTCGACGCGACCTCCGCCACGAAAAGCGAATAGTCGCTATAGGCCAGCGGCTGCGTGCGCCACGTGTTATATGAATGCATCGAATGGCCCAGCTCGTGCGCCAGCGTGCTCATGTTATAGATCGTGTCGTCATAGGTCATCAGGATGAAGGGGAAGGTGCCGGGGAACCCGCTGGAAAACGCGCCCGCCGTCTTGCCCTGGTTCACCGCGCGGTCCACCCAGCGATCCTTCAGCGTACCCTGACGCAGTGCGGCCACGTAGTCGTCGCCCAGCGGTGCCAGCCCCGCGCTGATCCACTCGATCGACTGCTCATAGGGGATGACAGGCGAACTGGGCGAGAGCGGCGCATGCACATCATAGCTGCGGATCTTGTCGACGCCCAGCACGCGGCGCAGCACGGCCCAGTAGCGATGCCAGATCGGCAGGTTGCGCTGATAGGTCTCGATGGTGTTGCGATACACCTCGACCGGGATGTTGTTCTCGAAGAGCGCCGCTTCGAGCGAAGAGGGGTAGTTGCGCGCGCGGGCAAAGAAGACATCGCGCTTCACCGCGCCAGTCAGGTTGCTGGCGAAGGTGTTTTGCAGCGCCAGGTAGCCGTCCTGGTAGCTTTCCCAGGTGGTGCGGCGCTGCTCGCGGTCAGCGGTGGCCAGCAGCGTCTCCCAGTTGCCCTGGAAGACCTCGGCGGTCGTGCCATCCGCCGCCTGGGCGGGCTGGAAGCGCATGTCGGCGCTGGTGAGGACGCTCTCGTTGTTGGTGTAGTTCGAGAAGGCTTCGGTCGCCATGCCCAGCAGCGATTCGACCTCCGCCGAGCGCACATGCGCTTGCTTGCGGAAGAGATTGTCGAAGGTGTGGCGATAGAGCGCGAGGTCGCCATTCTCGCCCATCCACTGGTTCAGCGTATCTTGGCCAATGGTGAGGGTTTCGGGTTCGATGTAGGCCGCCGTCGCCAGGAAGCCGCCAAAGAGCGCGCCCGCCTGGCCCATCATCCCTGCCGCCGCCTGGTCGTTGGCGTCGACATTCGCCGCGAAGTGGGCATAGACATAGAGCTTGCCGACCTGCTGCAACAGCGCCTCTTGCGCGCGCAGGGCCTCTAGCAGCATCGCGGCGCTCTCGCCCAGGTGCCCCTGGAAGCGCGCGATGGTCGGGATGTCCTTGCTCGCCTGCTCGGCGGCGGCTTGCCATGCCTCGGTGGTGGTGAAGACGCTCTCAGCATTCCAGGTCTGCTCGGCGGGCACGGCTTCGCGTGCGGGAACGGTTGCGGTCACGGTCGGCTCCTCTTTCATCGCTAACGGGCATCACGACTGTGTGATGCTCATCATACATGCTCTATGGTACACATGTATTGGTGGAATCTGTCAAGGGAGGGTGTGACCGGATGCGAAAGGCGCAAAAATCCACGAAAGACACGAAAACGAGAAACCTTTCGTGTCTTTCGTGAGCGCGTCAGCGCCTTCGCCCTTTTCGCGTCCGATCCTCGTCCTCACCCGCGATAGTTCTCGAATTGCAGCGGGGCGGGGAAGTCGCGCTCGCGCAGGTAGGTGATGACGGCTTGCAGGTCGTCGCGGTTCTTGCCCGCCACGCGCACCGCGTTGCCCTGGATGGAGGGCTTCACCTTGGGGAAGTTGTCGCGGATGAGTTTGCTGATCTCTTTGGCTAGCTCGGGGGTCAGGCCGCGTTGCAGCGTCAGCTTTTGGCGCACGCGACCACCGGCGGCCTCCTCCATCGTCTCCTCTTTCAGGATCTTTAGCGAGAGGCCGCGCTTGATCATCTTAGACTCAAGCAGATCGCGGACGCCGTGCAGCGCCGTTTCGCTGGCGGTGGTGATGGTGAGACTCTCTTTGTCTTGCACGATCTCGGTGTTGGTATCTTTCAGGTCGTAGCGCGTCAGCACCTCGCGGCGCGTTTGATCTAGCGCGTTGACCAGCTCTTGTTCGTCGAAGTCCGAAACGACATCGAAGGTGGAATCGGCGGCCATCGTGATTGTGCTCCTTTGCTGGTGCTGGCGGGTGCCAGCGCATATGGGGATATTGTACCACCCGCGCGCCGTATGCATGCCTCAGCCGTGTGCTATACTGCACTGTCACATGGGCGGTGCCCGCCCTCCATCGGGCATGGTTCATTCCAGCAAATACAGAGGCAAACACGAGCATGATCGAACGCTATACGCGGCCAGAGATGAGCGATGTCTGGTCCGAGAACAATAAAATCGCCACCTGGTTTCAGGTGGAACTGGCCGTCTGCGAGGCATGGGGGCGCGAGGGTGCCATTCCCCTGGCCGATGTCGAAAAGATCCGCGCGGTGGGGCTGAACGGCGACCGCATGCGCGAGATCGAGCGCGAGTCGCACCACGATGTCATCTCGTTCCTGCGCATGCTGCAAGAGCAACTGGGGCCAGAGGGGCGCTTCATTCACCTGGGCCTGACCTCGTCTGATGTGCTGGACACGGCGCTGGCGGTGCAGATTCGCCAGGCGGGCGACGTGCTGCTGGCAGCGCTGGACGTGCTGACGACCGACACCGAAAAGATCGCGCAACGCTACAAAGACACTCTGATGGTCGGGCGCACCCATGGCATCCATGCGGAGCCGATGACCTTTGGCCTGAAGGTGCTGCTGTGGGTCGACGAACTGCGCCGCGCCCGCACGCGCCTAGCCGCCGCGCTGGACGAACTGCGCGTGGGGGCCATCTCGGGCGCGGTGGGCACCCACGCCACCGTGCCGCCCAGCATCGAGGAATACGTCTGCGAGAAACTGGACCTGCGCGTCGCGCCGATCTCGAACCAGATCATCAGCCGCGACCGCCACGCGCAGTTCATGACGGCGGTGGCCCTGGTCGGCGGCGTGCTAGAGCAGATGGCGCTAGAGCTGCGCCACATGCAGCGCACCGAGGTCAGCGAGGCCTTCGAGCCATTCGGCGCGGGGCAGCAGGGGTCGTCGGCCATGCCGCACAAGCGCAACCCCGAACTGACCGAGCGCGTCTGTGGCCTGGCGCGCGTGCTGCGCGGCTACGCCGTGACGGCGCTAGAGAGCATGGCGCTGTGGCACGAACGCGACATCAGCCATTCTTCCGCCGAGCGCATCATCATCCCCGATGGGACGACGCTGCTGCACTATCTGCTGTGGCTGATGCACACCGTCATGGCGGGGCTAGAGGTCAACCCCTACCGCATGCGCGATAACCTGGACCTGACGCGTGGCCTCATCTATTCGCAGCGCATCCTGCTGGCGCTGGTGGACGCGGGCATGGGGCGACAAGAGGCGTATAAGCTGGTGCAGCGCAACGCGCAAAAGGTCTGGCGCGGCGAGAACGACAATGCCACGTTCCTGTCGTTCTTGCAGTCCGATCCTGATGTGACGGGCATCCTCCCCGCCGAAGAATTGGCCGCATTGGCCGACCCCGACTATTACACCCGCTTCGTCGATGTCTCATTCGACCGCCTGGGGCTACTGGCGAGCGACTGACGTATGGCGGGGGCTACCCTTCCTCATAAAGGCGCGTGCATGCGATGGCGTGGACGCGCCTTTTTTCGTGAGT
>JBBQSR010000448.1:0-3559 GCA_038234855.1 Ktedonobacterales bacterium
AGAGCGTCTTGGCAGCGATGCCCTGATAGGCGGCTTCGATGGCGCGCCCCATCTCGCGCGCCGAGGCGAAGCGGTTGGCGGGGTTCAGCGCCAGGGCACGCATCACCAGCGCATCCGTCGCGGGGCTGATCTCGGGGAGCCACGAGCGCGGGTTGGGCATGTCGGGGAGCGCCTGGGCGAACTGCGTCAGCCGATGCACCGCGTCCCACGGCTGGCGACCGGTGAGGGCGTAGTAAATGGTCGCGCCGAGCGCGTAGACATCCGTCGCCTCGGTGGTCGCGCCGACCTCTTCGCACTGCTCGGGGGGCGCGTAGCCGGGGGTGTAGGCACGAGCGGCGACGAGGGTGACGCTGGCGGGGTCATGATAGAGCTTCGCCAGCCCCAGATCCAACAAGATCGGCTGGCCGGTGTTGTCGACCTTGATGTTGGCGGGCTTGATGTCGCGATGCAGGATCTTGCCGTCGTGCAGCGCCTGGGTGGCGGCGCAGATGAGCGCCATCATCGGGAGCACGACGTTCTCGGGCAGGGGTCGCTGGTACGCGCGGAAGTGCGCGATCTGCATCTCTTCCATGTTTTGCCCGGCGATGTAGGCCATCACCAGATAGAAGCGCCCGTTCGCCTCGAATTCCTCGAAGCCGCGCACCACGCCGACATGGTCGGTATGAATCAAGACTTCGGCTTCCAGCGCGAACTGCTTGCGCGTCTCTTCATCCGACAGGTACGCTTCCTTGATGGCGACGTCGCGGTTGAATTTCGCGTCGCGCGCCAGGTAGACGTTGCCAAACCCCCCCTGGCTGATGGTATGGTCAATGCGATACCGTCCTAGGAGCGCAGTGCCGCCAGGCAGGGTATATTGCTGAGGTTGCATCAGTGGTTTTCATCCTTCGGCAAAAAGTGCCTGGCAGCTTGTTGCGCTACCTACGCTTGTACTATATGCATTTGTGATGCCCCATGGCAAGAGAGAGGTTTGGCGATGTTCCCCCTTGCTCGCTGGCAAGCGGCCCTCAGTGGTTCTCACTCCGAAGCGCAGCGCATGCGCTCCGGCGGTTTCACGCGCGAGGCGTACCTGATCGATCAAACGTTGTTGCGAGCCTGCGCGCCACTGTTGGCCGACGAGGCGGCTGGGGGCGGCTGGCAGCGTGCCCTCGCCGTGCTGGTCAAAGGGGACGCGCCGCTGCTGCTGGACGCGGTCGCGGGCGACGACTTCGGCGTGCCGAGCGTGCGCGTGCGGGCCATTTTGGCGCTGCCCGACGTCACGGAGATCGACGTGCCCGAGACGGTCGGCAGGGCCATCAGCGCGGCCATCGCGGTGGGCGCGCCGACCTATAATGATGGTGACACACGCGGCTGTGGCATCATCTATTGGGCGACGGCGCTCGCCCTCACCCTGGCCCCCGTCACGCGCGGCTTCAACGGGCAGGCGCGCGCCATCCGGACGCTGCGCAACGCGGTCGAAGAGCCGTTCGCGCCCATCGGCAACAACGCCCCCGCGCTCGACGACTTCGCTTGGCGCATGCGCCGCGCGCTGGATGCGACGCTGGACACGCTGCGATGAGGGCTGCGGCATCAGGCATCACCCGTTGCGGTGTGTCGCTGCTGCAGGCGCCATGCGTCCCTTTCCATGACCTCCGTGCTCCCGTCCTCGCTATCCCTACTTCGCCATGTTATACTAATGGCTGAGGTCAACACACCAGTTTCTCAGCATGAGGTGACGCGCATGGATGCGATGCACGCGAGGCCGCCGCTCATCGCGGGGCGTTATGAGGTCATCACGCCCATCGCTAGCGGGGGCATGGCGACGGTCTATCGCGGATGGGACCATTTCATTGGCCGCTACGTCGCCATCAAGGCGTTGCGCCCGCCCGAGAATCCGGCAGCGGACCCACACGGCATCGAACGCTTTCGGCGCGAAGCCCAGGCGGCGGCGAAGATCGCGCACCCCAACGTCGTCGTCGTCTACGACTTCCTCGACGATGGCGACGACGAACAGTTCCTGATCATGGAATTCGTGGATGGCGTCAATCTGAAACGGTTGATCACGCAGCGCGGCCCGCTGGCCATCGCGCGGACGCTGCACATCGCCGAGCAGATGTGCGCCGCGCTGGCCGCCGCCCACGCGCGCGGCCTCATCCACCGCGACATCAAGCCGCAAAATATCTTGCTGACGAGCGACGGGCGGGCACGGCTGACCGACTTTGGCATCGTGCGGCTGGTGGATGGCGACGCGCTGACGCGCAGTGGTATCGTGCTGGGGACCGCCGACTACCTGTCACCCGAACAGGCGCGGGGCGACCGCCTGGGGCCACAATCGGACCTCTATTCGCTGGGCGTCGTGATCTTTGAGATGCTGACGGGCGCGCCGCCCTTCACGGGCGAGAAGCCGGTGGATATCGCCATGCGCCACGCCACCGAGGCGGTGCCGCCTATCACCGCGCTCAACCCCGCGCTGCCGCGCGACCTCGAGGCGCTGGTACGCCGCGCGGTGGAGCACGACCCCAAGCGGCGCTACCGTTCCGCCGTCATCATGGGGCGCGCCATCTCGGCCTATCGCCAAAAGCTGCTGCATCCCGCCGCCTTCATCCCCGCCGCGCTGCCCTCCGATTCGGTGGGGATCGCGCGGCCAGTCGCCCCGCGCCCGCGCCGCAAGCGCCAGGGCTGGTGGGGCTGGCTAGCGCGCGTCACGGGTGGCCTCACCACATGACGCGAGCGGGGGCAGTGCGGTCGCCAGGCGGCTCAGTGCCCCTGGAAGTTCGCTTTGCGCTTCTCGACGAAGGCAGCCATGCCTTCCTTTTGGTCGTCGGTGGAAAAGAGGGTGGCGAAGAGCCGCTTTTCGTACATCAGGCCCTGTTCCTGGGGCATCTCGAAGGCGGCGAGGATCGCTTCCTTGGCGAGGCGCACGGCGACGGGGCCTTTCTCGGCGATGGTGCGGGCGACCTCTTTCGCCTTTTCCAGGTGCTGCCCCGGCGGGACGACGGCGTTGACCAGCCCCAGGCGATACAACTCGTCAGCGGTGAAGTTGCGGCCCGTCAGCACCATCTCCATCGCGATGAATTTGCCGATGCTGCGGGCGATGCGCTGCGTGCCCCCCGCGCCGGGGATGATGCCCAGATTAATCTCGGGCTGGCCGAAACGGGCGTTCTCGCTGGCGATGATCAGGTCGCAGTGCATCGCCAACTCTAGTCCGCCGCCAAGGGCGAAGCCACCCACCGCCGCAATGATGGGCTTGTGGATGCGCCGCAGCCTATCCCATCCCTCGAATTCGCCGGTCATCATCGAGACGGGGGTTTGGCCCGCCATCTCTTTGATGTCAGCCCCCGCCGCGAAGGCTTTGTCGCCCGCGCCCGTGATGACCAGGCAGCGGATCGCGTCGTCGCGGTCCAGCGCCTCGCACGCGTCGGCCAATTCGCCGATCAGCGTCCAGTTCAGCGCGTTCAGTTGCTGGGGGCGGTTCAGGGTCAGCACGGCGATGGGGTCCGCACGCTCGACCAGGATGAATTGATAGTCCACGGTGACATTTCTCCTCGATGCATGGTTGACGATATCTGCGCTCAGTGTAGTC
>JBBQSR010000449.1:0-3556 GCA_038234855.1 Ktedonobacterales bacterium
CCCATGGGACTTTTCCAGTGTATCACAGCCGCGCCTAAGCTTTTCATTGGCAGAAAAGAAACGACACGAAACTCTTTATGAGTCGTGTCGTCTTCGTTGAGGTGGAGGTAAGGGGACTCGAACCCCTGGCCTACGCATTGCGAACGCGTCGCTCTCCCAGCTGAGCTATACCCCCATGGGACATTTCCAGTGTATCACAGTCTCGAGTGAAATGCAAGGGACGGGCGCGCATTTCCGTCACGCGATCATACACTATGGGCGAGATGTGTGGCGAGGGAAAGAGGCGAGCGATGGCACAGAGGGTAGCATACTTCGACCCAGTGGCGGGCGCGGCGGGTGACATGATCAACGCGGCGCTGGTGGATGCCGGGGCCGACTTGGCGGCGGTGCAGACGGCCATCAGCGGCATCGCCATCGCGGGGCTACGTGTGCACACTGTACCCGTGATGAAGGGGGCCATCGGCGCGCTGCACTTCGTCGTGGAAGCGGACGAGGCCGAGATGCCCGACCATCTGGGGCCAGATGACCTGCTGGCGCTGCTCGCGCGCGCGCCCGTCTCGGACGCGGTGCGGGTGCGCGCCGCCGCCATCATCGAGCGGCTGGCCGAGGCGGAGGCGCGGGTGCACCGTGTGCCGCGCGCGGAGGTCCACTTCCATGAGCTTGGCGGGCTGGACACCATCGCGGATGTCGTGGGTGCCCTGGTCGCGCTGGAATCGCTGGGCATCGCGCAGTGCTACACCGGACAGCTGCCCGCTAGCGCCGGACTGTGGGGCATGACGCATGGCGCGCTGCCGTTGCCCGCCCCCGCGACGCTAGAGATCATCGCGCGGGGCGGGCTGGCCGTGGTCGCCGCGTCGGAGCGGCTCCCGCGTGATATGGAGCTGGTGACGCCGACGGGCGCGGCCATCTTGGCGGAGGTCGCGCGCCCCGGCCTGCCGGCCATGACCGTGACGCGCGTTGGCTATGGCGCGGGCACACGCGACCTGCCCATCCCCAATGTGTTGCGTGTGTGGGTTGGGGATACCTGGCAGATGGAGGATGTCAGCGCCATCATCCGCTCACCTTCCTAATGTCGGTGATATGCCCGTGGTGCTAGGTCAGTTCCCAGGTCGAACCTTGGGTGCTGTCTTTCACGACGACGCCAAAGCGCGCGACCAGGTCCTTGCGCAGACGGTCGGCCTCGGCCCAGTCTTTGTCGGCGCGGGCCTGGCTGCGCGCGGCCACCAATGCCTCGATCTCGGCGCGCGTGGCGTCATCGACCGTGCGGCGCACATCCAGCGCGGCGTCCAGCGCGATGCCCAGCACGTCGGCCAGTTCATCCAGCAGGGCCAGGTCGGCACGCAGTTCGGCGGCGACAGCGGGGTCGCGCTTCGCTGATAGCTCGTTCAGTCGTCGCACCAGTTCATCCATGACGGCGACGGCGCGCGAGGTGTTGAAATCGTCGTCCATCCCCTCGACGAATTCGGCGCGGAACGTGGCGCTGGGGTCGTCGAGCGTCGCGGGAACCTCGGAGGCGGCGATGAGCGTCTCCGTGGTCGTGCCCTTCTTTTTGCGCGCTGGCTTGGGGGTGGGCAGCGCGTCGAGCGCGGCACGGGCGGTGCTGCGCGCCTCGGTCCAGCGCCGCCAGCGCGTCACGTTCGTCGCCACGTTTTCCTCGGTGTAGGTAAAGTTCGTGCGATACGACTGCGCCAGCAGATAGAGCCGCAGCGCGGGCGCGGGGATCGTCTCGAGCACCGAATGAATGGTGACGAAGCTGCCGGAGTGCGCCATCTTTTCGTCGCCCAGTTGCAGCAGCCCGGTGTGCGCCCAATAGCGCGCGAAGGGCGGCTTGCCCGTCAGCGCCTCGCTCTGGGCGATCTCGTTTTCGTGGTGGGGAAAGATCAGGTCGGTGCCGCCGCCGTGGATGTCGATCTGCTCGCCCAGGGTCGACATCGCCATGGCCGAGCATTCGATGTGCCAGCCGGGGCGGCCCCGTCCCCAGGGGCTTTCCCACCAAGGTTCGCCGGGCTTCGCGCCCTTCCACAGGGCGAAGTCGCGGGCGTCGTGCTTGTGCTCGTTCGCCTCGATGCGTGCCCCCACCAGCATCGCGTCGGCGTTGCGCTTCGACAGCTTGCCATAGTCGGCAAAGGTTTCCGTGGCGAAGTAGACGTCGTTTTCGCCGAACTCGCCCGCCGCGACGTAGGCGTTGCCCTTGGCGACCAACTGCTCGACGAAGGCGATGATCTGCGGCATGAACTCCGTCACGTAGGTAAATTCATCGGCGCGGCGCACGGCCAGGGCATCCATATCGCGGAAGTAGCCGTCCATGTAGCGGCGCGCGACCTCGGCGGGCGAGATGCCCTCGCGGATGGAGGCGGCGATGGTCTTGTCGTCGATGTCGGTGAAGTTTTGCACGTACTTCACAGGATAGCCGCGATATTCCAGGTAGCGGCGGATGACATCATTGGCGACGAAGAGGCGGGCGTGGCCCAGGTGTGGCTCGTTCTTGGGGGTGAGGCCGCAAACGTACATGCGGACAGGCAGTGAGATCGGTTCGAAGGTGTCTTTGTGGCCGCTGAGGGTGTTCGAGATCTGCATGCCGGGTGCGTGCTCCTATTCTGGCTGGTCGTTGACGATCAAGGGGCGCAAACAACGACGCGCGAATCCGTGACGGCGCGGGGGCCGCGTCAGAGGGATTCGCGCCAACGACAGGCGCAGCCAGCATGGTAGGGTCGTCTCACACCATCGCTCCTTTAGGGGATCTGGCCTCATTATGCCACGTTGCCCTGGGTGATTTCAAGCGACAGCGGGCGGCATGGCACGGCACCGGGTGCCGAGTCGGCCCGGTCAAACTGAGATATTCGGCGGCTGAGCTAGCAAGATGGTGGCATGGTCCCGTACAATAGCAGCGGTTAGGGAGTTCATGTGGTATCGTTTGGGGATTTTTTGAGGACGTGGGATGCGAAGAAGACAACGACCGCTCGTTGGTGGGCTGAGCGCGCTGATGGTGGTGGTGTGGTTGGCGGGGTGCAGTTCAAATGCCGCACATGTGACGCCGACGGCCACCGTGCCTGTGCCCGGCAGCATCGCCTGGCAAAACCAATATCGCCCGCAGGTCGACCAATTGGCGCAGCGCTACATCGCGGCGATGACGCTGGACCAAAAGATCGGCCAACTGATCGTGCAAGGTTTTTCGACCATCGGCTATGATGATGAGCATCGACGCATCATGCAGCAGATTCAGCCGGGCGCGACGATGTGGTATCAGTTTCAGATGCCCGATGTGGCCACGACGCGCGCGACCATCGATGGGGTGCAGCGCGACGCGAATCTGCCGCTGCTGACCATCAGCGATTACGAGACGGCGGCCAATGCCGACACCTTCCAGGCGATGTTTCCCTTGCGCATCACCTCCACCGAGATCAGTGCGCGCAACGACCCCGCCTTCGCCTACAGCGCGGGCAAGGGGATCGCAGCGGATATGCACGCGGTCGGCATGAACACCGACTGGGCACCCGTGGTCGATGTGCAGACGGTGGGCTATGGCCCCGACACCAGCGGGCGCAGCTATGGCACC
>JBBQSR010000450.1:0-3552 GCA_038234855.1 Ktedonobacterales bacterium
CGCACCACATCCGCGCCGACGCGCTCGCCCAGCACCGCGCCGATGGCGTCGAGCACGATGGATTTGCCCGCGCCCGTCTCGCCCGTGAAGATGACGAGTCCCTCGGCGAAGCGTAGCCGCACCGCTTGGATGATGGCAAAATCGGTGATGGCGAGTTCATGCAGCATCAGTGTGTGTCCGCAACCCATTCTCGCTGTAAGGTGATCGCGTGCTGTCCCCGTCCCTTGGCGACGAGGTAGCGCCTAGCCCGCGTCGTCGGGCGACCCCGTCTCGATCAAGCGGCGATACCAGTGCCCACTATCTTTGATGCGGCGCTCCTGCGTCTGGAAATCAGTGTGGATGAGGCCGAAGCGCGGGCGGTTGCCATAGGCCCATTCGAAATTATCGAGCAGGGACCAGACGAAATAGCCCTTCAATCGCGCCTGCGTCTCGGACATCGCCTCGAGCGCGGCACGCGTGTGGTCGCGCAGAAAGGCGATGCGCTGCGGATCGGCGATGTGCCCGTCGTCATCGACCACATCGGGGAAGGCCGCGCCGTTCTCGGTAATGTAGAGGTCATGGTCGGGGAAGTCGCGCGCGATGCGCCGCACCCAATACCCGAGTCCCTGGGGATATTGCTCCCAGCCCATCTCGGTGCGCGGCCCCGGCTGCCAGGGCACCACGACGAAGCCGGGGGCGGCCTTGTCCGCCTTCACCATCAGCCGCATGTAATAGTTGATGCCGATCAGGTCCGTCTTGCCGCTGATGGTCGCCATGTCGTTGCCCTGGATGACTTCTTCGGGCATGGCGGTGGCGATGGAGTCGGGGTAGCGCCCGCGCAGGACGGCCCCGAGATACGCGCCGTTCAGGTAATCATCGCTCAGCTCCGTCGCCTCGGCGTCTTCGTTGCGGTCGGTCGCGGGCTGCATCTCGGCCAAGCTGAAGGCGATGCCGATCTTGGCATCAGTCACATTCTCGCGGATCGGTTGCAGCGCCATCCCATGCCCCAGCAGCAGGTGGTGCGTCGTGGGGTAATAGAGCGCCAGCGACTGTAGCCCCGGCGCGTGTTCGCCCGTCACGTGCCCATGGTTGGCCGCGATATAGGGTTCGTTGAGGGTGATCCAGTTCGTCACGCGGTCGCCCAGTCGCCGCGTCACCACATCGGCATAGTCGCTCATCGAGGCGGCGGTGTCGCGGTTCGCCCAGCCGCCGCGTTCTTGCAACGCCTGGGGCAGGTCCCAGTGATACAGCGTGATGAAGGGCGTGATGTCCTGTGCCAGCAAGCCATCTACCAGCCGCTCATAGAAGTCGAGGCCGACGGTGTTCACCGCGCCGCGCCCGGCGGGCAAGATGCGCGCCCACGCCAACGAGAAGCGATAGGCTCGCACGCCAAGCTGCGCCATCAGCGCCACATCGTCTGCCCAGCGGTGGTAGTGGTCGCACGCGACGTCGCCCGTTTCGCCGCGCTCGATCTTACCCGGTGTGTGCGCGAAGGTATCCCAGATCGATGGCCCCTTGCCATCTTCGTTATACCCACCCTCGATCTGGTAGGCCGCCGTGGCCGTCCCCCACAGGAAATCGCGTCCCGCGCGCGGCTCAACAGCCTGGCTCATGTACTGGGTGCCTCCGCTTTCCTCTTCGTGCGCTTGGTGTCTCGCCCTAGGCGTGTGGTGATGGCAGTTCGCTGAGCGACTCGCCCGCGCGTTGTTGGTTGCGCACGCGGCTATAGACGCGATTGAAGGTGTCGCGCATCTGTGATGGTGTCAGCTTCTTGCCGCCCTCGTAATATTCTAGCGCGACGTAGCCGATGGCCCACGTGCCCGCGCCCGCGATGGCCCCCGAGACGAGGTCGCCACCGATGGGCACCGCCTTCGCCGCCTCCTCTGCCAGGTAGCGGAAGGCCAAACCGCCCGCGATGGCCCCGATCAGTTCGCGCACATGTTGGGCGCTGAGCGGTTCGCCATAGATCGCCCCCAGCCGCAAGATCATGCGGATCTGGTTGCCGAGGATGATGGGGATGTCGACCAGGGGAATCGGCTCCATCCCCGCCGCCAGGCTCACGAGCGAGGCGTTGCGGATGAGCTTTTCGGCGGCGGCGCGGCGATATTCGGGCAGGGCGCGACCGATGGCCAGCGCCGCCTCGGGGCTGGCATCGATGATGGCGGGCATCAGATCCACCGCGACGTTGTAGCCCGTGACAGCGGAAACGGGGATGACATCACTCACGCCCAATTGTGCCGCCAGCGACCCCGCCGCGACATCGGGGTCGCCGCGCACGAGGTCCGCCTTGTTCATGACGAGTAGCAGGGGTCGCTTGAGGGCTTGCAGCCGCGCCAACAGTTTGCGGTCGTCCGCGCGCAGGGGCTGCGACCCGTCGATCAGCATGACGATGACCGCCGCGTCCTTCGCGCTGGTTTCTTGCAGGTCAGGCAAATGGCCGGGGGTGTCGATGAGGGTGAAGGGGCCAAAGAGGCCAGAGACGAGCGACCGCGTCGTTCCCGCGACGGGCGACACCTCTGACTGATATTTCCCCTGAATCTTGTTGAAGAGGGTTGATTTGCCGGTGTTCGCCAGGCCGACGATGACGATCTTGCGTTCCAGGTCGTGCTGCACGTCGGCTTCGGCGGTCTTCCAGTTCACCGCGTCCATGAAGCTGCGCAGGGTGCCGAGCGACGACGGCACTTTCAGCAGGTTCGAGACGGTGAAAAAGCCCGCGCCCCGTCCCTTTTTCTTTTGCGTGTCTGCCATCGGCGTCACTCATCCCTTCACACATGCCTGGGCATCTCTTCTTATCGTACCATATTTGTACGCCTGTGCGAAACAACGCACCAATCGTGCCAGCGAGCAGGGGCCGCGCGGCTGCGATTGTGCTATACTTGGGGCAATGCGATCCATGTGAGTGAGGAGAACGATTATGGCCGCTGATTCTGCCCCTCGCCGGATGACTGTGGACGAATATCTGGCGATGGACCGCGCAAGCACGAATACCCGCTACGAATATTACGATGGCATTGTGCGCGCGATGTCGGGTGGATCGCTTGATCATTCAGGTATTAAGGTCAATTGTGTGCGTGCCTTGGGAAATGCCTTAAGTGGGAAGCCTTGTCGCGTATTAGACTCCGATGCACGGGTACAGGTGTCACCTACTCGTTATGTCTATCCTGATGCAACGGTCAGTTGCGCTGCGGAGGATCGCGGAAAAACTGATATCATTCGTTCGCCAATTGTCGTCTTTGAGGTGCTTTCACCGAGCACGGAATACATCGATAAAGGACGCAAGCTGGATGATTATCGAGGTTGTCCGAGCGTTGAGGAATATATCCTCATCGATAGCGAGCGACCAAAGATTGAGGGTTATCGTCGGACGGGCGTCCTTTGGCTCTATTTCGCCTTGGGGCTAGGCGACATGCTAGACCTCACGAGCATCGGCGTGCAGATCCCCGTCGCCGTCTTCTATGAAGGCATCGAGTTCCCCCCCGACGGCGACGACCAGTAGGCTGTCCCTTACCCTTCCCGATAGGTGAAGCTGACGTCGGTCTCTTTGCGCATTGCGAACGCGTCGCTCTTCCAACT
>JBBQSR010000451.1:0-3538 GCA_038234855.1 Ktedonobacterales bacterium
GAAGCCAGATTTGCAGGGCGAAGAGCACCAGTGCCAACGCCAGACCCAAGAAGGCGTTTTCAACGTTGCCCGCGTTGAAGTTCTTGACGGAGGAATTCGGCGCGAAGGTATAGACCGTCAGGTAGGCCAGCACGAAGGCTCCCGCGCCCACCGCGCACAACCGCGCGACGAAGTTGGTGAGTTCCGGGGTCAGCGCGCCGCGCCGCCAGGGGTAGTACAGCAAGGCGTAGCTGAGCAGCCCGCCGCCGATCATCAGCGCGACGAAGCTGAGCGCCCCTATGTCGACGCTCTCGGGCTGGAACCACGCCGGATGCAGGAACCAGCCGTGAGCCGGATCGGGCCAGTTGATGGCGATCTGGCTGCCATCGGGCGCTTTCTGATAGCTTTGCTCAGGGAAGTATTGATGCCCGGTCGTCACGACGAAGAGGACGCCGATGACGCCTGCCCCCACGAGACCCGTCCCCAGCAACCCAAAGAGCGGCGGGAAGATCGGCGATACCGCCTTGGGGTCGTACATAAAGGAGAGCGAGATGGCGATGACCGCCAAACCCGCCGTCAGCAGACCCAGCGTCAGCATGCTCTGCGACATGGTGTGCAGATTCGCCTGGGTAAAGACCAGGCTGAAGAACGACGGAATCTGGCCGAGATAGATGGCGCTGATGAAGAAGAAGCCCGTCGCTAAGATGACCGCGCGCGGCCACGACATGTCTCCTCCGCCAGTGCGGGCCGTGGTCTGTTGCATAGCTCTGCATTCCCTTCGCGGAAAGTGGTGTCGAAACGAGGGGGACTCAGCAGGGGTCGCCTACTGAGTCCGCCGGACGCGTCGCCTTACGGGACGACGATGATCTGCGCGCGCATCGCTGGATGGTAGATGCAATAGTAAGGGAAGGTCCCCGCTTTATCAAATGTTGTCGAGTAGGTGCCCCCCGCAGCGACAGCGGTCGCTCCTTTGAAATCGGTCGTGTCAGCACTGGGCGCGCCTGGCGACACCGAGTGAATGGCACTGCTAATATTGTTCCACGTGACGGTGGTTCCCACCTTGACCTTAATGACGGTTGATCCGGCTTTGATCGTCGGGTCATTGCTCTGGGGATCACTGTACAGGAATTTGTACGCGGCAACGGGATCGGTTGGCGTGTCGATGATGGGAATGGTGACCGTCTTGAGCGCCGTCAGGTCGATGGGCGGATCTTTGGGGCCATTCAGTGCGGCTTTTTGCAAGTTGTAGGTCTTTTGCTGGTCCGCTGTCAGCACGCCAAAGACGTAATCGAAACCGTTGACGCTGGTGGGTGCACCAGCCTTGCTGCGCGTCTTCTCATTTGACGACATGATCAGTGCAGTCAATGCGTTGATGTCGTCGTCATTCAGCGAACCACCGTAAGCCTGGCTCCACTGCGGCATGAGATAGGTATTTGGGATCGCATTGTTGACGATGCCCGCCGCAATGATGCGCTGAACATCCTGGGGCGTCCAGTTAAGAATGACGGCGTTTGTCTCATGGTTCGGGATGCCATTGTTGAGCTGCTGTCCGCCGATGCCCTGCCCCAATAGGCCATGGCAAGACGCGCAGTATGTCGCATATAAGCCAGCGGCATACTTCAACTGGTTTGTATACTGGGCGGTGGTGCGGTCCGCGCTCACCTTGGCCTGGGCCAAGAAAAAGAAAGGCAACAAGAAGGCGACCACCAGCACGAAAATGAGCGCCATCGTGCCCGTGCGTTGCACCGTGTTCATCCGCGAGTACACCAGGAAGATGAAGGCAGCGGTAGACCAGCCCACCGCAGAGATGCCAAAGGCGATCTGCCCGTCACCCCCCGCAAACTGAAAGTACACGAACATCAGCACGGAAAGGACTAACGCCACCCCCAGTGCGATGACGCCAATGTTGTTTCTGGAACGCATATCCCACCATGTTTCTCGATATCGTCATGACGCCGCTGCGCCAGAGAGGTTGCTTGTTCAGATCGGGGTGGGGAACGGATGGCTGTCCGCGCCCTACCTACCACGTGCTAGGTGTCGCACTTCGTTTGGATCGGCGTTTCCGCCAGCAGACGGGTGGTGTCGTTGGGGTGCTGCACCGTGTTGTTGAGCTTGCCGGTATCGACGATCACATTCGCGCCGTTCACGTCGATGAGAAAGCGGTCGTTGCTGCGTGGCGCTGGTCCGCTGAGCCACTCGCCATTCACATTATAGTGTGAACCGTGGCAGGGACACTTGAAGCTCTGGCAGTCGTTGCGGAAAAGGAATTTGCAGCCCAGGTGCACGCACCGCTGGTAGATCGCCAGCCAGTACGAACCATCGTTTTCATCCTTCACCAGATTTTCCGAGTCGATCAGGCTTGACAACTGCGTGCCCGACAGCAACCAGGGCGTCTCGGGGGCGAGATGCATGATGTACGACTTCGCCGACGCCTCGTAAAAGACGCCTTTACCCTTCTCGAAGTCGAACTCGCCAGGCTTCGCGGCGGGGTAGTTCGCCTTGGGCTGCAAGGTGATCTTGCCGCCGAACGCGCCGACGAGGGTAGGGTAGATGTACACCAGCCCCGCGCCGATAGATTCGATGCCTACCAGCCCCGCCGTCAGGCCCACGACGCCGCGCAACAGTTGGCGGCGGCTCAGCCCCTGGCGTGCCAGTTCGGCGGCCTCCGCGCCGCCGCCCGCTAAGACCTCGTACTCCTGGGGAGTGCGGGTCGATGTATCCTTCGGTGTTGCCATATCACTGCCACCTTATCCGTGAAACCAACGTGGTGAAATGCTGTTTGGGACCATGCGCGCAGAAATAGGAAGGGAGCCAGCCGACCTCACAGGTTGAAGAACTCACCCTGCCACGGCCAGAACCATCCCCAGCCACTGCCACGGAAGAACGAACCGATCAGCGTGATGACCGCGAAGAACACCACGAAGAGCGAGAAGAGCGCGATAGAGAGCTTGCGGTCGTTGTACGAGCGGCTGGGATTGTTGTCGATGTAGGGCAACGCGGCCAGCCCGCCCAGCACGAAGGTCGGCAGCAGCACGCCCGCCAGTGTCGGCGGGAAGTAGTGCAGCAACTCTTGCAGCCCCAAGAAGTACCAGGGCGCTTTCGCCACGGCGGGCGGCGGGAAGTTGATATTGAAGCGCACTTCCAGCGGCGCGTTGATCGCCAGGCTGACGGCGGTGAGCATCACGCTCATCAGCACCGCCGCCAGGAATTCGCGGATCAGCAGGTGCGGCCACACAAAGACCGAGTCTTCGAGTTGCTTCTCGACGCGCGTGATGGCCTCTTGTTTCACCACCGCCAGCGTGCGATATCGCTTCTGTGCTGAGGATGGTGCCGGTGGGGTTGTCGTCGCCATGAATTGTTCGTCCCTTCCGCTAGTTGGCTGACTTTCGAGGAACTGTGTGGCGGTCGCGCGGTTAGCCCCGCGACCGCCACGCCATCACTACCGGGTGCCCACCAGTTCGCGGGCTTCGTTGGCATCGACCATCAGCACGTCGTCGCGCGCGGGCGGGGGCGGGCCAGCCTCGCCACCGTCTTTGCGGATGCGCCAGAAGTGGACGGC
>JBBQSR010000452.1:0-3518 GCA_038234855.1 Ktedonobacterales bacterium
CGTGGTGCTGGGCATCACTCGGCATGCCGGGGTGACACAGTTCGTCGACATGGCGCTCTTTTTGGCAGGGTGGGCGCGGATCGTCGCCCTCTTGCGCGGGTGGGCGGCGCGGGCCGACTGGGGGCCGCGTCAGACGCTCGCGGTCATCACGGGTGGCCTGCTGCCGGGCATCCTACTGAGCTTCTTGCCCGTCGCCCTCGTCTTGCTGGCACCGATCTTTTCGCTGGCGTTCCTGGGCTTCCTCATTTGGGCGACGCGGCATGTCGGCAAGATTGCCGCGCAACACCCTTGATCTTGCCCATTGTGTGGCATATCCTGCATATATGACCGAACGCACGCACGCAGACGATCCGGGGGACTTTCGCGGCACCGCGCCGCCGCCCGACCCACCCCCACCCGCCGGGGAGCGGCATTGGGTAGACCGCCCCGCCGACCTGGCTGTGGCCGCGCGTGCCCTCAGCCAAGCTCCCTTGCTCGCCATCGATGTGGAGTTCGTCAGCGCCCGCCCGTCGGATGCCCATCCGACGCCCCGGCTGGCGTTGATCCAGATCGCGGATGCTACGTCGCCACACTGCTACGTCGTCGACGCGCTGCGGCTGGTCGATCTGTCGCCGCTGGCGGAACCCTTCGAGCACCCCGACATCATCAAGGTCTTTCATGGGGTGGGGTCAGACCTGCGGGTGCTCGCGGCGCGCGACCTGGCGGTGGTGCACACGCTGGATATCGAGGCGGTCAGCCGCACGCTCTTTGGGTCGCGCGAGTCGGGCTTGCAGGCGATGCTGCACCGCGCCTGTGGCATCTGGCTCGCTAAGTCGCTGCAACGGTCCGACTGGACGCAGCGCCCGCTGCCCACCGCGATGTACGCCTACGCCGCGCGCGATGCCGAGATGACGCTGGCCCTCACCCATTGGCTGCACGAGCATTACCGCTGGGCGATGGACCTGTACGAAGACCACCCCGACGATCCCCTGCCCGATGAACTGGCCGCGCCATGGCTGGCGAACTTCATCGCGGGCGAGCGGTCCTTCCCGCCGGAGCTGACCGATGAGGTGAGCGAGGCCGATCTGGCGCGCGACTGCATCGCCGCGCTCGACCAGGTGTCGCGACCCACCTGGCGCGCCCGCATCATCCGCGCGGCGGCTGATCTGGCGTTGGCGGCTCTCATCCCCCAGACGCTCGTGGCGCTGCACGCGCGCACGGGCGAGGAGCGCGCGGCGGCGGCGCGGGCTCTGGGCCGCCTGCGCGCGACGGCGGCACGCGATGAATTGGTCGCCGCGACGCAAGACGCCGTCTTCGATGTGCGCCGCGCCGCCGTCACCGCGCTAGAGCAACTGGACCTGCCGCCGCGCGTCGGTCGCTTTGCCCGCGCGGATGCCCCCGAGGCGGAGTCCGCCGAGCCGCCGCCCGACGACAGCCCCTGGAAGGCGATGCTGCGCGATCTGCTGCCCGACGGCGAGGGGTGAGCGCGCCCCCCTCGCCCTATCCGCCCAAAGGAGCGTGCCACCATGCAACCACCGATCCTCGTGACGGGCGCGCTCGCCTGGAAGGCGGGCCACACCGCCATTCGCAGCGGGGCGTTTCACTTCTGCCAGACCGCCGACGACCTGGCCTATCAGGATCTGCAACGCTACGCCGCCACCCAGGCCGAGCACTACCTCGCCGAGCAAGCGCACCGCTTCACCATCGCGCCCGAGCATCGCACGCGCCTCTTCGCCGTTTATGTGCGCGCCTTCTGCAACGGGGCCTTCGACGAAGCGATGGAGCACGACGAGACGGCGGGACCGTCAGAGACATGAGCAACATTACATGAGAGAAGGGAGGAGACAGCCGAAGTTGTCTCCTCCCTTCTCTCATGCTCACTCATCGTGATAGTGGTTATGGCACGGTCGGGTCTTGGTCGTCGGGTAGCCAGACGATATCTTGGCCGGGAGCGTTTGCCCCCTGGTTGTTACAACCCCACCCCATACATTTCCAAGAGTCGAGTGCCTTGTTCGCAGCAGCATCCTTACCACATTTCAACGTCTGATTGGGATGCGGTGGGGGGACTTTCCCTGGCTTTGTACATGTTGCAAACTCTATCGAAAGGGCATCGGGGACGCGGTCTTGTACCGAGGGATTGCAGACATCCTTCATCACATCCAGGCCACTCCAGGGGGCAAGGCCAGTATGGCAGTTGAGCACCGCGCGATGCAGATGCGGCGGTACAGCAAAATAGCCGCCCGGTTGTGGGTCTTTCTCCGCCGAGAAACGGCTGGGAGTCGGCCCTGGCATACCCAAGCGGTTGATAGCAAACGCCATGACATCATGGAAGATATAGCCAGCACCAGCGATACCAATAACTTGGTCGCCCGCTGACGAACTATCGTTGTTGCCAGCCCATACGCCCAGAGCCATCCAGGGCGTATAACCCATCGTCACGATGTCCTGCTTTGCGTCTGACGTACCAGTTTTTGCCGCCACATCGCGGCCTGGGAAATGGAGCGGATTGTCCTGACCGAAGTCAGCGACACGTGCCGTGTTGTTCGTGAGGATGCTGGTGATCATGTATGCCGACTGTGGGCTGATGGCCTGATAACCTGTCGGTTGATCGTTACGTGCGAAGAGCACTTTCCCTTGTTTATTATAGATGGCTGAACCATCCGGGTAGGTGATCTGTAAGATCGTGCGCGGGTTCTCGTGGTAGCCATTGTTAGCGAACGTGCCGTATGCGCTCGTCAACTGTAAAAGCGGCACTGGCAACGTACCGATGGCAGTGGAAGGACCAACCCTTAGCGGATCGAACTTCGGACTGGTGATTCCTAGGCGTCGGCCCATCGTAATGACTGGCGAGGGATCAGTGGCGCTTGCCCGCATTCCGGCGAAGGACAACGATAACTCGGCGGGCGTATTGAGCGAATTGCCCAAGAGATAGGTGATGGGCTGACGCCCCGCCCAATCTGAGGGAGTGTAGTTGTGGGCAAGGTAGCGATTCGGACACAAGAAAGAATCGGCGCTCCCGTTTGATGTGCTGGCCGCTGCGGGGAAGCACGTCGGCTGATCGGTTGCGATGGTACCCGGATTCCACCCCATCTCAAAAGCCGTGGCATACGAAATCGGCTTGAATGATGACCCCATCGAGCGATATTCAGAGAGCGCGACGTTGACAGGACCACCATCCAGTTTGATGTTGCCCTTACCATAGTAGTCGACGCCACCGACCATCGCCAAAATGTCACCGTTGCGCGGATCAATGGCGGTGACAGCCGCGTTGTTGATATGTGTGGCAGAGTTACTCAAGGGGGTTTCCCAACACCATTCTTTATCCGCGAATGGATTGGTCGCATTAGGGAGTAGGGCTTTTGTGAAGTCGCGGTGCGCATAATTTGAGCCGCAGTACCAATAGTTCGGGAAACTTTTGGTCACACCACCAGTGACATCACGGCGCGTCACATAATCGGCATATTGTTGTACGCCAACATCCTCCAACCAAGTATCCTTTTTCGGGTTGTAGCCCGTTGCGTTGAGTTGACCATCTTTAC
>JBBQSR010000453.1:0-3508 GCA_038234855.1 Ktedonobacterales bacterium
GACCATGTTGCGGGGCTGGGATACCCTGCTGGCGGAACAGCACGTTCCCGTGCAGCACCTGGTCGTCTTTGGCGAGGTGCAGGCGCACCTCGCCGACATCGCGCGCACGCATCATATCGCCCTCATCGCTATGGCGACACATGGGCGTACCGGGGTAGACCACTTGCTGCACGGGAGCGTTGCGGCAACGCTCACCCATCATACCATGCTGCCCGTGCTCATCGTGCATGGGCAGCCGTCACCCGTCCCCCAAACATGAGCCACATGCACGTCAGGGGGGATGGCACCGGCTAGCCACCGTTGCTGGTGACGAGGCATGCGGGTAATCACGTCGGCTCAATCAATCGCGATAAAGATGCCCCACCACGCACCATCGGCGGTGTCATGCTCGCTTTCACCCAACATCTCGTCACGCGCACGAGCCACGAGATGCCACTGACGCCGACTCACCAAAGCGGGGTGGGCTGTCTCTTCGCCGCCCCCGTCCCTTAGCCGCCGCGTATCATCCCCCGAAGAGATGCAGGTCATACGCCGCGCGCTCTTGGGCCTCGCGGAACTCGGGCGCGGCGATGGCGATGAGCCGCCGGGCGCGTTCCGCCAGGTCCGCCCCATGCAACTGTGCCACGCCATACTCCGTGGCAACGTAATGCACATGGGCGCGCGTCGTCGTCACCGCCGCGCCAGGGGCCAGCAGCGGAACGATGCGCGTGATGCGCCCCGCAATCGGCGCGACCACCCCAGGGGCATCGTGCGCTAGTAGATGGTGTGGCTGGGCGGTCGCCGCCAGCGCGATGATCGGCTTGCCGCGCGGTGCTTGTGCCGCGCCCGTCAGGAAGTCGAGTTGGCCCCCCACGCCACTATACATCTGTGAGCCAATGGATTCCGCGCAGACCTGGCCCGTCAGATCGACCTGGATGGCGCTGTTGATGGCGACCATGCCGGTGAATTGTCGGATCACCTGGGGGTCATTCGTGTAGTCGACCGAGTGCATCTCCACGGCGGGGTTGTCGTTGATGAAGTCGAGGACGCGCTGCGACCCAATGACGAAACTGGCGACGATCTTGCCTCGGTCACGGCTTTTACGCGCCCCAGTGATGACGCCACGCTCTACCAGATCCACCACGCCGTCGGCGAACATCTCGGAATGGATGCCCAGGTCACGCCGCTCTGTCAGCGCGCGCAACACCGCATCGGGGATGGCCCCAATGCCGAGTTGCAAGGTCGCGCCGTCTTCCACCAGCTCCGCCACCGCGCGCCCGATCTGCTGCTGGGTCGCGTCGGGCACGTTAGGAGCGACCGCATACAGGGGGGCGTCCCAGCGCACGGCGCGGTCGATGTGGTCCAGCGCCAGGAAGGTATCGCCATGGGTGCGTGGCACCTGGGGATTCACCAGGGCGATGACCATGTGGGCGTGGTCGACCGCCGCACGGGTGACATCGACCGATGGCCCCAAGGAACAATAGCCATGCGCGTCGGGCGGCGACACCTGTACGAAGGCGACATCCAGTGGCAGCGGGCCACCAGGGGCAAAGAGCGCGGGAATGTCGCGCAAAAAGATAGGGGTATAGGTGGCACGCCCGCTCTGCACTGCGGCACGGGTGTTATCGGCGACGAAAAGCGCACGCAGATGGAAGTGCCCCGCCCACGCGGCATCGGTATAGGTCGCTGCCCCATAGGTATGCAGATGGGTGATCTCGACATCGCGCAGCGTTTCACCACGCGCCACCAATGCCTCGATCAAGGGAGTCGGGGTCGCCAAAGCCCCCTGCACGAACACCCGTTGGCCTGAACTGATGTCAGCGACCGCTTCAGTTAGGGTACACCACTGGGTCATGGTTTGCTGTTCCTCCGCATCGGTTTTCTCGTACCTATTGAGCCTACCATTGCTCACCACCAGCTCACGAAACCAATTACCGCGCTCACCAAAGGCTCGCAATCCCTGAGAAGTTTTCGTGACCAGGAAAGCGATGCCATGATCACCCTGAGAGAACTGCCGTGTAGGCTAAAGATAGCCCCGGTCTTCCCCGTTTTGCTCACCGATAAGGAGGTAGCTCATGCGTATCTTGGTCCCCCTCGATGGCTCCCCGCTCGCGGAGCGTGCCCTGGCCCCAGCGGCCATGCTGGCACAACGTTCAACGGCCCCAGCTTCCCTCACCTTGTTGTGGGTCGATACCCACCGCATCACCCAAGCGACCGTCACGGCGGAGTTTTCGGCGGCGGTAGCTGCTAATGTCCCCGAACAAACGCCGCAGCATCTGCTGTATCTTGCCCGACTACGCGATCTGCCAGAATTGGCGCACCTCGATGTTCGTATTCAGATGCTCGGTGGGGAAGCCGCACCGACGATCGTTCTGACAGCGGACGAGCAGCAGATGGATCTCATCGTGATGGCGAGCCATGTGCTCTCTGCCTTTGACGCGGCGATGTGGGGCAGCGTCACCGAAACCGTCGCGCGCACGGCGACCGTGCCCACGCTCATCATCCGGCCAGAGGGACCCAGCTTCCCCGATATCACCCAGATCAATCCCTTCACCATTTTGGTGCCGCTGGACGAAACGCCCTTCGCCGAAGCGGCGATTCCGGCGGCGGTCTTGTTGGCGCGCACTTGTCGGGGCGAAGTCCTCCTCTATCAGGTGGTGCCGCTGGCCGAAGATGCCCACGCCCAACACCGACGCGACGAGGCGGCCTATGTCTACCTGGATCGTGTGGCAACCCACTGGGAGAGCAATGGTGTGCGAATTGATCGGTTTCTGGGGGAAGGCAGCATTGCCCCCACCATCGCGGCGGTTATGCTCGACCGCCGAGCGGATATCATCGCCATCGCTACCCATGGGGAGCGCCAGTTTAGCATCGCGGAGAATGTGCTCCATCACATCACCACCCCGATGCTGGTGGTCCACCCCCATCACTAGCGGTACGTGAATACCCTCCTCTGCCGCATCGGTATCGCCGGGAAGCCAACGCTGTTACCATGGATCGGCCTGCTGAGGAGAGTTTGTTCCGTTTGCCAGCGCCATGGGCTAGCGGGAATGCGGTGATGCACGACCAGCTTATCCTCAGCGATAACCAGCCAATCCACGGCCAATGGGAGCACCTGCTGTTTGGGGCAAAAGACGGGTCAACGGGCGCCTGTTGCATCGCCCTACAAAACATTTCCGCTCTTTGAATCAGGCGGAGTTGGTCTTTGCGGTTATCGCACTGGTGCTCCATCTGGTGCAGCTGCTCAGTGAGGTGGGCGCGATGGACCTCAAGCTGCTGGTGAGGTCCTCGACCGGTATCGCTTCGGCTTGATAGGCATCAAGGAGTCGTTGAATTCCGCAGTCGTGCCCTGCCAAGCGGCGCGTCTGTCGCTCACGCTCTTGCTCCGCTTCGTGATCATCAGCGGGATCGGCCAGGCCTTCGGCCTAGCAAGCGCGGAGTACTGCTGGCTCCGCCAGCAGTTGGCACACCTAGTTCCACACGTGGGCTTCCAGAGCAGGGGCCATGACACCACGGGGAGATAGATGAC
>JBBQSR010000454.1:0-3507 GCA_038234855.1 Ktedonobacterales bacterium
GTCGGCTATCAAGCGCCCGCCGCGTGTCTGCCCTCGGGCGTGCGCGGCGCGGGGATGAACACCGACCCCATCGTCGCGCAGTTCCAGGGGCGCGAGGCTGCCATCGACGCCATCGCCTCGGCCCAGGCCATCGGCCTGGATGCGGGCACCATCATCTACTATGATCTGGAATATTACGGGCAGCCAGGGCAGATGGCGGCGTGCAACATCGCCGTCGCGGCCTATGTGAACGGCTGGGACGCTGGGCTGCATAGCGCGGGCTACAAGGCTGGCCTCTACGTCGCCGGAACGAATGTCGGCGCGGTGCAGGGTGCCACCATCGACCAACCCGACGCGCTCTGGCTGGTCAACAGCGGTTTCGCCGCGCCTGGCGGGGGCTACGCCGCGAATTGCTCGGTCTATGGCAACACCCATCTAGCCGACGGAGCCTGGCACGGCCACCGCCTCTATCAATATCTCGTCAATGGCGGGCAACGCCTGGACCACAGCGAGACATGGGGCGGCGTGTCGCTGGTCATCGACTCAGACTGCGCGGATGGCGATATCATCGGCCACGAGGCCCCGGTGAAGCTGCCGCCGACCTTCAGCAACGTTGGCCAAAACGCCGATGGGCGGCTGACCGTCACGGCGCGCGGGCAAGACGGCGCGATCTGGTTCGCCGAGCAAAATAAGCCGAACGGCCTGTGGTCCGCTTGGGCGCACGTCGGCACGAACGCGGCTGGCCTGACCTTCGTGGGCGACCCCCAGATGGCGCAGTTCACGGATGGGCGGCTGGCGGTCTTTGCCCTGGGCAAAGATCACGGCCTGTGGTGGGCGGTGCAGACCGCGCCCAGCGGCCCCTTCGCTGAGTGGAAGCCCATCGCGGGCACCAACTTCGTGGGCACGCCCGCCGTGGCCCGCAATGCCGATGGGACACTGCTGCTTTTCGCCCTGGGCACCGATGGCAACATCTGGAGCACCAATCAGGCCGCCATCGCGGGGGCATGGGCACCCTGGTCGCCACTGCATGTAGGGCTGCGCTTCACCGCCGCCCCTGCCGTCGCGCAGGACGCCGATGGCCGCGTCGAGGTCTTTGCGGTCGGCGTGGATGGCAACGTGTGGGTCAACTTTCAGCGGTCCATCAACCGCGACTGGTTTGGGTGGATCTCGCTGCAAACCAGCGCGCCGACCCTGCCCAGCGCGCCAGCGCAAGCGGTGCGGTTCGTGGGGGTGCCCACCACGCTGCGCAGCCACGATGGCCGACTGACGGTCTTTGCCCGCAGCGCCGACGGTTCGCTCTGGCAAGACGCACAAAAGAGCCAGGGCGGCACATGGTCGGGCTGGACGCTCATCCCGACGACCGTGCCCGTCACGGGCGACCCGGTCGTCGCCAGCAATCCCAATGGCCTGTTCAGCATGCTCATCTTGGGCAATGATGGCAACATCTGGGCCAGCCAGCAGTCGGGCAACGGCTGGGGCACCTGGGCGACGCTGGAAGACGGCGTCAGCTTCACCGGCACGCCATCGCTCAGCACCAGCGCCGACGGCCACCTGATCGCCTTCGCCCTGGGCACCGATGGCAACCTGTGGACCGCCCAGCAGCAGACCCCCGGCGGCGCGTGGAGCACCTGGGCGCACCTGGAAGACGGCTTCGGCTTCGCGCAATGAAGACGTCGTGCCCCCCTGGTAAAGGGGGGCACGACCGATGGACCACAGGAAAGGCAATGGATGCAACCTACCAATTCATCCGGTGATTTGAGCGAAGCGGCTACATTACTACGGTTTATGGCGGGCTATCAGCTTTCGCAGGCTATTTACGTCGCCGCTGTGCTGGGGGTCGCTGACCATTTAGGGGACGAACCCGCGACCGCTGATGCGCTGGCACACCAAATCGCGGTGCATCCGCCCTCCCTCTTGCGGCTGCTGCGCACGCTGAGCGCGTTTGGGATCTTGGCTGAGGACGCGGGGGAACAATTCACGCTGACCCCCATCGGAGCTTTTCTGCAAGCCGACCACCCGACCTCACTGCGACCGACCATCCTCCAGCAGGGCAGCGACCATTTTTGGGGGACCTGGCGCGATCTGTTACACAGCATCCAGACGGGCGAATCAGCCATGGCGCATCTCTTTGATGCACCGAATCCCTTCACGTACTATGCATCGCACCCCGAGGTGGGCGCGATGATGAACGCGGGCTTCATGGCACAGGGGCAACTCAAGGCCCAGGCGGTCGTCGCGGCATATGACTTCACGACGAGCGGGGTGATCGTTGACGTGGGTGGGGGACGCGGGCAACTGCTTGCCGCCATCCTGGGGGCGCATCCGTCGCTGCACGGCGTCCTCTTTGATCTGCCGCATGTCGTGGCGCAGGCCGACACGCTCTTTGCCCAAGCGAACGCGCTGGACCGTTGCACCCTCATCGGCGGCGATATCTTCGTCGAGATCCCCGCCGGGGGCGATACCTACATCCTCGCGAATATCATCCATGACTGGCCAGATGCGCAGTCCCTGGCTATTTTGCGCAATTGTCGCCGTGTCGTTGGCCCAGGCGTAAAGCTCTTGCTCGTCGAGCGCGTACTCCCATCGCTTACCGATGTTTCCCCAGCGAGCCAAGCGGCAATGCTCAGCGATCTGACGATGCTGGTACGCACTGGTGGCCGCGAACGCACCGAGGACGAACATCGCGCGCTCTTGGCCGCCGCCGGTTTCGCGCTCCGTGTCACAATGGCCACCCAACTCGGCTATACCATCCTGGTTGCCGATCCCGCTGCGACCCCATAACGCGCGACAGCATCACGGGAATAGCGCGCTATCAGGGGCAAGCATGACCCCGCGATCATCACCAAGGAGCAACCTCCCCATGGACAATGCCACATCTTCAGCATCGCCCCGTCGCTCACGGTCTCGCTTGGCAATGGCAGCGGCATTCGTGGTGCTGATCGCTGTCGTGGGCGGTGCGCTCTATCTCTGGGGGCCATTTCGCTTCGTGGACCCACACTATCTGGGCATGAACTTGAAGGCCATCGCCATGGTTTCGCCGAGCGAGGGATGGGCCGTCGGGGAAACCAGCCGAACCCCCGCGAGCGTGTTCCTGCACTACACCCACCAACACTGGACGCTCGACCAAGATGCCTCGTCCGCGCTCGACCCTTCCGTGACGCTGACGAGCGTTAGCATGGTTTCCGCTACCGAGGGCTGGGCAGTCGGCGGCATCAACGTCCCCGATGCGACGAGCAAGGGGTTTCGCGTCGGGGGCATCATCGTCCATTATCATGAGGGGCATTGGCGCACCGACACCGTCCTGCGCGATCAGGGGACGGCACCGCTGCAAGCGGTCGCCTTTCGCAGCGCGAGCGATGGCTGGGCAGCGGGCTTCGGCGGGGTCGTACTCCATTATGATGGGACGACCTGGCACCAGATCGCGCTGACCGCGTTGCAGACTGGCTCGGTGGAGTTCGCGTTCACCCGCATCGCGCTCACTCCGGCGGGGGCGTGGTTCGGGGGCTTCGACGTGTTGCTGCATTATAA
>JBBQSR010000455.1:0-3498 GCA_038234855.1 Ktedonobacterales bacterium
CAGGGCCACCAGGTCGGCCCCACACGCCCCCGAGGCCACCACCGTCGTCGCCCCGGTGCGGCGCAAGAGCGCGTCGAATTGCTCGCGCACGGCCCCGACACGGTCGAGGGGAAAGCGCGCGGTCGGTGCATCTGGGGCGTCGATGCGCCGACCAGCGAGAACGAGGATGGTCATAGCGAGGGAGCGCCTTTCAACGGCGATGGTGCCAGATACACATGCTAGCGAATCGGCGGGATTTGCGTCACGAGCCCCACCGCGTTCAAGATATTCAGCACAAAGACGAAGATGGTGATGGCACCATAGGTGGCGAGGAAGGTCCAGATGATGCTTTGCTCGATGCGCGAAAAACCGACCTTGGGGATATTGTAGAGCGCGTCGCTCTCGAAGTGATGCACCCCGGTTACGTCTACGGGTACCGTGCTCTGATGCCGCGCACTGCTCGGCGGCGTCACCCGGAAGGTGGCGAAGCCCTGTGAGGCGAGATACTCTTCGAGGCCAGTGAGGTAGGCGATGCGTACCGCCGCGAGGTTGCGATAGCGATGGTTGAGCCGCAACCATCCCACGTTGAGGATCGTCACGGGTACCGTCAAGATGAAGAAGATGATCGCCGCCCACCACGAGTTATAGTGCACGGTGATGAGCAGATAGCCAAATGCTGTCAAGAATAACGTATTGATGCCCGCGAAGAAATTATTGATATTTTGGCGACGATCGCTGAGGGAGGCGGTGTTTTCGTAGATCGCGCGATACTCTTCGAAACGCAGACGCATATTCTCTTGCTTGGTGTTGATGTCTATGAGGATCGGCGTTTCAGCGGGTTGTGTGCTGGCACCTGCTGCGCGGGGTAAAGTGAGCGCGGCAGGTGAAATGGCCATTTCTTCTGGTTCAGCCATGATAGTATCCTCCCTTTAAAAATGAGCAGCCAATGACGACAAGGGGAGGATACCATGCAGCGGATGGGGTGTCTAGGGCGATGCGGCGGCGCAGCGCACAACGGTGATCGGGGTAATCATCCGCCTGTCGCGTGCTCCGTCGTCGGTGGCCCGCTCCAACGAATCACGAAGAGATAGTAAAAGAGGCCCAGCAGGGGCAACAACAGCGCCAGGCCGATCGCCAGGGTGATGGCGAGGGCGGTGTACATGGGGCCATTCACCAGGGCATCGGTCGCGCGCAGGGCGGGGCGCACGAGGTAGGGCCATTGCCCGGCCAGCCACGCCGCCAGCGACAGGCCGACCTCGCACGCCGCCGCGACGAAGGCCCATCCCGCGTGGACGCCGCGCCACAGCCAGACCAACTGCACCGTGAAAAGGCCCCCGACCAGTGCGAGCAGCGGCCACCAGTGCGCCGCGCTCGCCGCGTGCGCTGGGGCGCTCAGGTGCAGCGCCATGCCCGTCAGCAGCGCCGCGCCAATGGTCGGCCCAGCGGCCCACAGCGCCACGCGCCGCAGATACGCCGCGACGGGGGCCTCGCCCGCGCGGGCGGCATACCATGCCAGGAAGGTGGCGGCGATGAAGACGACCGAGGTCACGGCGACCAGCATCAGCGCCAAGGTCAGCGGCTGATAGAGCAATGCTTGCGACCCCGCCGCGCCCAAACGCCCCGCCAGATCCGACGCCGTCAGGTACGGCACCAACAGCGCGGGCACCAGCAGGCCCGCCACCGCCGCGATGCCCTGCGCCGCCCAACTGCGCCGATTCACGTAGTAAAACCAGGTGAAGGCGAGGCCGCGCACCAGCATCAGCAGCAGCGCGTTCGCCAGCGGCACGAAGAGCACGCCGCCCAGCACGCCGACGCTGCCCGGAAAGAACCCCACCGTTCCCACGAAAAAGGCGATGAGGAAGACATTGCTGACCTCCCACACGGGTGAGACATAGTGCAAGATGCTCTCGCCGATCTCGCCATCGGCCCCGCGCCAGCGTGCCCACAGCGCGATGGCTCCCCCGCCGACATCGATGGCCGTCGTCACCATATACAGCGCCAGGAAGACCCCGAGCAGGGTGTACGCGCTGCCTGCCAGGAATGGTGTATTCATCATTACCCCCGTGCCTCCACGACCTGATGGGGCGTGTCGGCGGGCTTCGGCGCGGTCGGCGTCGCGGGCAGTGGCAGCGGATGCGCGCGGAAGTACCACACGATAGCCAGCACGGTCAGCGCGCTGATGATGGTGTACAGTGGCAGGAAGATCCACATCATCGTGCCGACGTAGGGCGATGTGGTGAGCGCCTGGTTGACGGTCATCAGATGGTAGATGATCCAGGGTTGGCGACCGATCTCGGTGACTTCCCAGCCCGCCTCGATGGCGAGGAAGCCCATCGGCAGCGAGACGGCGATGGCGCGCAGCATCCACTTGCTCGTCGCCCAGCGCGGGCGACGCCACAGCGCCAGGGCATAGGCCACCGCGACGGTGAACATCAGCATGCCCGCGCCCACCATCGCGTCGAACATGTAGTGCACGATGATCGGTGGGCGCTCCGCCGCCGCGATGTCATCGATCCCCACGACCTTGCCGTGGATGTCGCCCGTCGCCAGGAAGCTGAGGAAGAACGGGATCTCGATGCCGCCATGCACCGTGTGGTGCACCGGATCGACCACGCCACCGATGATCTCGGGCGCACTGGTCTGCGTCTGGTAGAGCGCCTCCATCGCGGCGAGTTTGGCGGGCTGGTACTGCGCGACATACTTGCCCGACATGTCGCCCGTGACGAGCGTCCCACAGGCGGCGACGAGCGCGACGATCATCGGCAGCGCCAGGGCTTGCTGGTAATAGACGCCGCGCCGACCGCGCAGCATGGTGACGGCGGTGATGCCCGCCAGCAGGAAGCCGACGGCGAGGTAGGCCGTGACGACGGTGTGCGCCAGTTCGGTGGGCGTCGCGGGGTTCAGCACCGCCGCGATGGGCTGCACGTTCGTTACCTTGCCATCTTTCAGGGTGAAGCCCGCTGGCGAGTTCATCCACGCGTTGACGATGGTGATGAGCGAGCCAGAGGCCGCCGCGCTGATGGCGATGGGCAGCGAGCACAGCCAATGCAGCACCGGATTCTTGAAGCGGTCCCACCCATAGACATACAGCCCCAGGAAGGTCGCCTCGAAGAAGAAGGCGAAGGTTTCCACGGCGAAGGGTAGCGCGAGGGCTTGCCCGGCAATCGCCATGAAGTTGGGCCACAGCAGCGATAATTCGATGCCGACGATCATGCCCGTGGCCGCGCCGACCGCGAAGAGGATGACGAAGGCCGAGGTCCAGCGCCGCGCCAACAGCCGCAGCGCGTCATTCTTTTTCCAGATGCCGATGCCCTCGGCCAGCGAGATATAGAGTGGCAGGGCCATCCCGATGACCGCTAGGATGATGTGCAGTCCCAGCGAGGTGCCCATCAGCACGCGCCCGTACATGAGGTTCATGGTGGTTCTCCTCCAGCGTAGATAGCGGCGGCACGCGATCAGTGCGTGCGAGATGACCGCCTCAGCGCGGATGCACTCTGATCATATGGCATACTTGTAGCT
>JBBQSR010000456.1:0-3497 GCA_038234855.1 Ktedonobacterales bacterium
ACGAATGGCGCGGGGCGCGTGGCCGAGGTCGCCGCGCGCTTCACCCTGGACGCCATGCCCGGCAAGCAGATGGCCATCGACGCCGACCTGAACGCGGGCCTCCTCACCCAAGAGCAAGCCCATGACCGCCGCAAGCAGATCCAGCAGGAGGCCGACTTTTACGGCGCGATGGATGGCGCGAGCAAATTCGTCAAGGGCGACGCGATGGCGGGCATCATCATCATCATCATCAATATCGTCGGTGGCATCCTCATCGGCATGGTGCAGTTGGGGATGGATGCAGGCACGGCCATGAGCCAGTTTACCCTGCTGACGGTCGGTGATGGACTGGTGACGCAGATCCCCGCGCTGCTGATCTCGACGGCCAGCGGCATCATCATCACCCGCACGGGGGGCGCGGGGGGCATCAACCTGGGCCGCGAGATCGTCAACCAGATGGGCCACAACCCCCGCGCGCTGGGCACGGCGGGCGCGCTCATCGCCTTGCTCGGCGTGGTGCCAGGGATGCCGATGCTGCCCTTCCTGGCGCTCGGCGGCGCGGGCATCGGTGGCGCGTATTGGCTGAATAAGCATGAGGGCATCCTCACCGCGCCCAAGGCCGGCGATGCCCACGGCGCGGCGGGGGCGAGCGACGCCAAGCCCGAGGACCAGGCCGATAGCATCCTCTCATTGCTGGACGTGGACCCGATGGAGTTAGAGGTCGGCTATGGCCTGGTGAGCTTGGTCGACAAGAACCAGGGCGCGAACTTCCTGACGCGCATCACGCTCATTCGGCGGCAGATCGCGCAGGAGTTGGGCATCATCACGCCGACGATCCGCATCCACGACAACCTGCTGCTGTCACCGAATGCGTACGCCATCAAGCTGCGCGGCGTCGAGATCGCCACGGGCGAGATCATGCCGAATCACCTGCTGGCGATGAATTCGGGGCTGGCAACGGAGGATATCGCGGGCATTCAGACGATGGAGCCGACCTTTGGTCTGCCCGCCGTGTGGATCACCCCCAGCTTGAAAGATCAGGCGGAATCGCTGCACTACACGGTGGTCGACCCGCCCTCCGTGGTGGCGACGCACCTGACCGAAACGATCAAGGCGAATGCCTGGGCGATGCTGACCAAGAGCGACGCCAAGCAACTGCTGGATCGCCTGAAACCGACGCATCCGGGGCTGGCCGACGACCTCATCCCAAATGTCGTGAGCCTGGGCGATGTGCAGAGCGTGCTGCAACACCTGCTGCGCGAGCGCGTCAGCATCCGCGATCTGCCGCTCATCCTCGAAGCCATCGGCGCGGCGTCGCGCACGGTGAAAGACCCCGAGGCCATCGGCGAACGGGTACGGCTGGCGCTGGCACGGGCCATCTGCGCGCAGTACCAGACCGCAGAAAAACAACTGCATGTGGTGACGCTGCCCCACGAGACGGAACTGCACCTGGCACAGAGCGTGGAGCGCACGGAGAACGGCCCCATCTTGGCGCTGGATGGCGCGACGATGCAACGGCTGCTGGAAGGCATCGCCGCCGCCATCGAGCACGCCGCCATGCTGGGCAATCAGCCCGTGTTGCTGGTGGCCGGGCGGCTGCGGCTGGCGCTGCGCCGCTTGCTCGAACGGCACCTGCCGACGCAGGCGGTGCTGGCCTACGACGAAGTGTCGGCCCACCCGAATGTCATCTCGGCGGGCGTGGTCGACGTGACCCCCCGCCTGGCGGAGGTGCAGTAAACCTTGACGCCAACAACCCCCGAAACGCCACCTGCCCCCACACCGACGCGCCGCAACCCGCGCGTGCAGCTCCACAGCACGACGCAGATCAGCACGGGCGGCAAAGAACCGGTCTACCAAAGCACCGTGCTGAATGTGAGCATGGGCGGCGCGCTGATCTTTAGCAATAGCAAGCTCAAGGAAGACGCGGCGCTGCAAGTCGAATTAGGCACGCCGATCTTCCCCATCTCGCGCTTGGTGCGGGCACGCGTGACGCACGTGGCCGACGCCCCCGATGACGTGCTTGAGATCCTGCGCGAAAAGGGCAAGGCCGACAAAAAGAAGAAGGGCTATCTCATCGGCATCGAGTTCACCTACATCGAACCCGACGACCGGCAGACGATGGAACGCTTCATCAAGGGCCAACTGCACGACGAAAAGAAGCGCCGGATGGACCAGGGGATCGGCGACGAGGCCAAACACACCGCCCGCGAACGCGTGGTGCGGCTCAAACGGGCCCCCGTCCCTAACTGGGCCTGGGGACTTGGCTTCGGTGTGGGGCTATACGAGTTCGTCAGCGGCTGGTTTAGCGGCGTGGGAAGCTGGGCCATCACGCTGCATGTGGGGGCGGCGCTGGTGCTCTTTTGGTTCGTGGGTCGCATCGCCGCCGCACTGTGGAACCAACTCGAAGCCTGGCGCACCCCCGACGCCACCATCATCGCCCACGTGGATGGCACCGAAACCAATCTGGACGAGGTACTGGCCGACGCCGACTCGGAACTGGAAGTCCCCGACGAACTGGGAGACAACAAGGCGGCCAACACCCCCCCAACGGCGAAGGCGGCGTAAGCCGCCTAACCCTCAACACAGCCCCAAAAGAAAGGTGACTCGAACACGAAAATCAGAACATCCACGAAGGACACGAAATGCTGAAGGAACGCCAGCAGCGCAGTATTCCCGTCTTCTCCCTTTTCGTGTTTTTCGGGGGATTTCGTGGCCTTCGTGTTCGATAAAAGGCTCCCCCCAACGATCACGACAAGACACCCCAAGCTTGCGACCATGGAACGAAGGATCGACCCAGGCGCGTTGAAATAGGATGATGGAGAGCACCTACCAATGAAGAATCCCGTTGCGATACCCCTGGATGATATCGACGCGACATGGCTGCGATTCGTGGGGGCGCGCGACCCCAAGCTGCGCGAGCAACTGATCATGCATTACGTGCATCTGGTGCGGTTCGTGGTCGGGCGGCTGGGGATTCCCTCGACCAGCACGCTAGATGCCGACGACCTGCTGAGCTTCGGCGTCATCGGGCTGATCAACGCCATCGACCGCTTCGAGCCGGACCGGGGCATCAAGTTCGAGGCATATGCCACGGCGCGCATCCGGGGCGCGGTCATCGACCAACTGCGCGCGCTGAACTGGATGCCCCGCTCGGCGGTCAGCCGTTCACGCCAACTGGAGCGCATGCTGGCCGATCTCGAGCAGCGCCTGGGTCGCCCCGCCCACGAAGACGAGATCGCGGCGGAGTTCGGCGTCTCTATCGAACGTTATCGGCATATGCTGGTCGAGGCGGGCACCTCCATCCTCTCGCTCGACGCCCCCCTGGCCCCCATGCGGCCCGACGACGACACGTCTTCGTTGGCCGAACTGCTAGAGGACGCCAGTGCGCCCAGCCCCAGCGAAGAGGCCGAGCGCCACGAGCAGCAGCAACAACTGGAAATGGCGCTGAGTCGGCTGCCCCTGCGCGAACGGCTGCTGATCTCCCTCTATTATGACGATGAACTGACGATGAAAGAGAT
>JBBQSR010000457.1:0-3483 GCA_038234855.1 Ktedonobacterales bacterium
GGGATCGATTGCAGGTCGCGCACATGCTCGCTGAGGGTGATGTGCTGGGCGTCGAAGCTCGCCACATGCGCGACCTCGAGCACGTGAAAGCTGCGATCCTTATTGACCAAGATGTGCGTCAGATGGTTCGTCGCGCGGTCGACCCACAGCCGCCCCAGGTTGCCCAGGCTGTGCTTGCCGCCAGCGGCGCGGACCTCCGTCTTGCTGGTGAGGCTGACCCCCGCCGTGCCGCCCTCGGCCATCGCCACCAGGCCCAGTTGCCGGGCCACGCGGCTGGCCACCGCCGTTTGCAGCACCACCTGCGTCGCTGGGTCGACCACCGCCGCCAGCACCTCACCCGCCACGGTCCCCGCGACCACCGTGCGCGACCCCAGCGCACCCCCCAGGCGCATCTCTAGCCGCATTGAATCCATTGTCACCCTCTCAGCCTCTGCCGTCGTGCCAACCGCGAACGGCGATATCGCAGGGATCAACGTCCCCATTTTTCGCGTTCAGCATATCATCTGCGACGGCGGGTTGGCAAATCCGCATGTTTGACGCTGACTCGCCCGCGCGATACAATGAAGAGGCCCCCGTCACCACCCGACCCGCACCACGCGGGCAGCGCGGCGAGGCACAGCGGGAACGCTCTGGCGCACCTGGCGCTGGCGATCCGCCCCCCACCAAGGAGACTCGCCATGTCGGATGCCGCTTCCCGCCCCACCGAGGGACCGCCCGCGCGCCCGACCGACCCGAATACCTGGCTGGTGGGCATCTCGCACGGCGACCTTTTCGCCATGCCGGTGCTGTACCGCGTGCTCATCGCCAACTCGGTCGTGCTGGTGGTCGGCGCGCTGCTGGGCACGGCGCTCACCACGGAATTGCGCGGGCACAACCAATCCGCCGTGTTCATCACCTTCGTCATCACGGGCATCTTGCTGAGCCTGGTCGTCAACTTCGTCCTGCTCAAGATGGCCTTTGACCCCATCCGCCGCGTGCGAGACACCATGCGCCGCGTCGAGGCGGGCGACATGACGTTGCGCGCGCCCATCTCGGGCTATGACCCCGATGCCGATGAGTTGGCCGCGACCTTCAACCACATGCTCGGCAAGCTGAATGAATCGGCCCGCTCGCGCGCATCGCAGATCATGCGCGCCCAGGAAGAGGAACGCAAGCGCATCGCCCGCGAACTGCACGACGAAACGAGCCAGGCGCTGACCTCGCTCTTGGTGACGCTGAAGCTGGTGGAGGATAGCACCACCGACCCCGAGGCGCACACCCGCGTGGCAGAGTCGCGCGAGGTCGCGCACCAGACGTTGCGCGCCATCCGCAACCTCAGCATCGACCTGCGCCCCAGCGCGCTGGACGACCTGGGCCTCGTCCCCGCGCTGCACGGCTACATCAAGGACTATCAACAAAAATACCACCTGGACGTGCAATTCACGGTGCAGGGCTTCAAGGAACGGGCGGGCTTCGAGGTGGAAACCGCCCTCTATCGCATCGTGCAAGAGGCGCTCACCAACATCGCGCGCCACGCCCACGCGACCTCGGTCATCGTGCATCTGCGCGAGGCGAGGGGGCAGGCGCATCTGCTGGTGCGCGACGACGGCCAGGGCTTCGACTTAGCCGCGCCGCCCAAGGCACCGGGCAGCGACGGCGGCCTGGGGCTGGTGGGCATCCGCGAACGCGTCTCACTGCTGAGCGGCCAGCTCACCGTCGAATCTTCCCCCACCGCCGGGACGACCCTGCGCCTGACCCTCCCATTTCACTCTGATGATCAGCGAGGCACCGATGCAACCATCAACACCCCAACCTGAAAAGAACACCATGGCGGGGCAGTCCAAGATTCGCGTCCTCCTAGCGGATGACCATACCATCCTGCGCGCGGGGCTGCGTATCATGCTGAATGCCCAGACCGACATCACCCTGGTCGGCGAGGCCAGCAATGGGCTAGAGGCCATCCGCGAGGCCGCGCGCCTGACGCCCGACGTCGTCATCATGGATATCACCATGCCCGACCGCAACGGCATCGAGGCGACGCGCGAGATCAAGAAGACGCAGCCCGAGGTAAAGGTGCTGATGCTGACGATGCACGAAAACGAAGCCTACCTCTTCCAGAGTCTGCGCGCCGGGGCATCGGGCTACATGATGAAGGAGTCGGCGGATACCGACCTCATCCAGGCCATCCGCACGGTGCAGGGGGGGCGCTTCTACCTTTCCGCCGCCGCCCAGGCGATGATGGTGGGCGATTATCTGCAACGGGTCCGCACGGGCGAGGAAAAGGATAGCTACAACGACCTGACCGAGCGCGAACGCGAGATCCTGAAATTGGTCGCCGAGGGCCTCACCAACAACCAGATCGCGGAACGGCTAGTCATCAGCCCCAAAACCGTCGACACCCATCGCACGCATGTGATGGATAAGCTGAACCTGCACAGTCGCGCCGAATTGGTGAAATACGCCATGCGCCGTGGTCTGCTGGATGAATGATCGCCAGCCCCGCCAGCCCCCTCCCCTGCTGCGGATCGGGCAGGTGAACAGCGTCTCTGCGCGCACCAATGTGCCGCCCCTCACCACACAGGCGCGACCACGACGGCGCAACCGCCGAGCGATTGGCATCGCCGTCGTGGTCGTGGTGCTGCTGCTGACCACCACCGGCGTCACACTGAACCGGCTGGGGATTCTGGTGCCATTGCCGACCGTCACCACGCTGGCGGCGTTGCCCGCGCTCAAGAGCGGGGCGGCGTATCACCGCGTGGCGGAGGACGCGAGCGGCGACCTGTGGGTGGCGCAATCCGCGCCAGGGCTGGCGAGCGCCCCCAACGATGCCACACTGCTCACCATCATCGCGCCCGATCAGCGGACAGGGGACCGGGTGCTGGCGCGGCTGTGCCTGGGGTGCGCCAGCGCGCCCGGTCCCGCGCTGGCCCGCATCGACGACATCGCCCGCGATCCGCGCCAACCCCACGCGCTCTACCTCGCGGGCTGGACGGCTCCCCAGGGCGGTACGCCCAGCGTCCCCATCGTGGTCGGCGTGACCTGGCAACCAAATGTACAGCATTGCAAGCCGCTGGCGTGCGCCAGCGAAACGACCCTGCTCACCACCACCACGAATGTCGACTTCCTCGGCAATCCGGCGGATCGCACCACGCCCCTGCTGCGGCAACTGCTGCGCGTGGGCGTCGCCCCAGTGCTGGCGCTGGCGAGCGCCCATGATGGTACGCTCTATTGTTTCCTCAGCGACCGGGGCCATGACAGCCTGAGCGACGCGCAATTTAATCTGGTCGGCGGCTTCCAGGGTGTGCTGCGCTACGACCCCCTCATCGATCAATGGGGCGAGGTTTACGTGGGGCCAGGCGACCGCAGCGCGGCGGCGCGGCTCAGCCCAACCTCCACCGTCACCGCCATGGTGCTGGACCACAGCGACCGCTACCTGTACGTCGCAGATGCCGACCACCACGCCATCTATCGGGCGGATCTGCGCGATCCGCTGCTGGGCGCGGG
>JBBQSR010000458.1:0-3480 GCA_038234855.1 Ktedonobacterales bacterium
TGGATGATGGTGACGCCCTTCGCCATCGTCGCGGCGATGATCAGCGTCTCGGTCGCGCCGACGCTCGGGTACGGCAACTGCACCGTCGCCCCCCGCAGCCGCGAAGCCCGGAAGTGGTACGCCCCCTCGCGCAGCTCGACCTGCGCCCCCATCTGCCGCAACCCCTCCACATGGAAGTTGATCGGGCGCGGGCCGATGCGGTCCCCACCAGGGAAGGGGATGATCGCCTCGCCCGTCCGGTGCAGCAGCGGCCCCGCCGTGAGGATGGCCAGCCGATTCTTGCGGCCAAAGGCGGCGGGGATGGCGCTGCTCGTCACCTGCGGCGTGGCGATGGTGACGGTGCTGTCATCGTGCCAGGTCATCTGCGTCCCCACCGAGGCGGTGACGGCGCTGGTGATGCCCACATCGCCTACGTGGCGCGGCGCGTTGCGTAGCCGCGTCGGCTCCTCCGACAGCAGCGTGGCGACGATCATTTTCGTGACGGCGTTCTTCGCGCCGCTCAGGCGCACCGCGCCGTGCAGGGGCACCCCACCCTCGATGACATAGCGCGAATAGCGCGGCGGGTGGGTCACTTCTTCGGTATTGGCGACAACCACGGTGCGTCTCCCTCCTGTGGACTCGTTCCCAGGATACCGTGCCGCCCCCCTCCCCGTCAACACGCCCGACATTGCCCCCTGCAAATTCGCTCCTCGCATGTCCCATCTCCTCGGTGCCGATGGTCTTTCTTTATAGTGAGAGAGAAGGTTGGTCCGCACGTGACGCATCGAGCACATCACCCACCACAGTGACGGGGCGGGCGCGGCCAGTACGATGGATCGCAAACGGGCTACCGTGGTTGACAGCCCTCTAGGGGCCACGTACAATCGAAGCATTCATGACCAACCACAAGACATCACATGGGGGAACCTTTTCGTGTTGAATCATCGCCAATTGCCCGGAATGCAGCGTGCGCGCCTGTTGCCAACTCTGGGAATGCTCATGCTGACCCTGGTCGTTGCCGCGTGCAGCGGGGGCGGCAAGGCCACCACCACCGCGAAGGCCACCGCCACCAGCGCACCCGGCACCACAACCCCGCCCGTCCCCACCATCCCGGCGGGCGTGCAGCCGACACCCGTCTCGGGGGCCTACTCTGTCTATGTCGACCCCACCTATGGCTACTCATTCCAATACCCCGCCACCTGGATCGTCCAGCCCGCCATCGGCAGCGGCGAAAGCAATGTCGTCATCAGCGAACCCCAGCCCGTGCAGACCGACCCCAACTACCCCACACATCCCTTGACCCAACTTATGGTGCGTGCCACGAACGATTTTTCGCTCACGTTCGTACAACATCTCCTCTGTAATGGTTCCCCTGGCAGCGGCCCAAAAGTAGCCAACTATGCCACCATCGACCTCACCACTTATGGGGGCGATCCAAAGAATGGTTATACGGCTCCCGCGTTCGGCCTGGCGTTTTTCGCTAAAGATAAAAACTTGGCTTTCGAACTCTGGTTGCAGAGCGATGCGAAGGCGGGATACGATCACAACTATATCAACGACTTCTTTCGCATCGATACGCCAATCTGGCAGCATATACTCCCTACCTTCGCCGCGGGTAGTGCTTCCAAGGTAGCCAACGGCTGCTAGCATTCCCACATGCGGCGCGCCCAACTGGCACGGGAAATCCCCGCCAGATGGGCGCATTTTCGCCGCCGACATGCGGTATGATGAAGTCATGCATATCGACATCTTCACTCTCTTCCCCGCCACCGTGCGGGCACCGCTGGACGAAAGCATCTTGCGACGCGCGCAGGATCGCGGCATCCTCACCATCGGCGTGCACAACATCCGCGACGCCACGACCGACAAGCACCACGTCTGCGACGACGTGCCCTATGGCGGTGGCGCGGGGATGGTGATGAAGCCCGAACCGATCTTCGCCGCCGTCGAGTCCGTCTACGCGGGCGGGCCCATCATCCTCATGGCCCCACAGGGTCGCCGCTTCACCCAAGCCGTCGCCCGCGAATTGAGCGCGCATCCGCGTCTCAGCTTCATCTGCGGCCACTACGAGGGCGTGGATGAACGCGTGAGCGCCCACCTGGCGACCGATGCCATCTCCATCGGCGATTTCGTGCTGACCGGCGGCGAACTCGCTGCCCTCGTGGTGGTCGACGCCCTCGCGCGGATGCTCCCCGGCGTCCTCGGCAACGAATTCTCGGCGGACGACGAATCCCACGCCGCCAGCCTCCTAGAATATCCCCAGTACACCCGCCCAGCCGAGTTTCGCGGCTGGCCCGTCCCCGCCCCCCTGCGCAATGGCAACCACGCTGCCATCGCCCGTTGGCGACGCACCGAGGCCCTGCGACGGACGCGCGCCCACCGCCCCGACCTCTTCGCCGCCTGGCTGCGACAAAACACCCCCCTCACCAAACTCGACGCCCAGATCCTGCAAGAACTCGCCCGCGAGGACGACGCGTGAGCCTCGTCGCGGGCATCGACCTGGCGGCGGGGCGCGGCATCACCGAGGTGGCGCTGCTGACCGAGGACGACCCGCCCCGCTACCGCGCCGACCTCACCCGCCCCGTCACCACAGATGCCGAAATCGTCGCCCTGCTCAGCGCGGCATCCCCGCGCCTCATCGCCATCGACGCCCCCCTGTCGTTGCCCGCCTCGGTGCACGCCGCGCTTCTGGGCCACCCCTTGCCCGAGGTCGAGCGCATCTACACCCGCGCGGCGGAACGCGATCCGGTGTGGAGTCGGCTGGGCGTGCGCCCCCTCCCCGTCTCGTTCCTGGGCGGCTTGACGATGCGCGCGCTGGTGTTGGTGGCGCGGCTGCGGCTCGCCCTTCCCGCCACCCTCATCATCGAGGTCTTTCCCACCGCCACCCTGCGTGCCCTGGGCCTGCCACCGCCCCCCAGCCGCAAGACCACGCCAGCGGCCCGCGTCGCCGCGCGCGACCTGCTGGCCCTGCACATCCGCGACCTCCCCGGCGACGCAGATCCCCCCGGTGCCGACCTGCTCGACGCCCTCGCCGCCGCCTACACCGCCTGGCTCCATCAGCGCGGCGCGACCCTCCTGGTGGGCGACGCGACGGAAGGCCAAATGGTCCTGCCACACACCCCGCAAACGAGTGTGCGCTAGTGCATAGCGACGGCGCGCCAGATGGGCTATGCTATAGCTATCCGAAATCATCACAAAATCAGCAGACGTAGAGGGTTTGTGGGCTATGTTCGTGGCTTTTTTGGGAACGGGCAACGCGCTGCCCAGCATTGACCGAGCGAACACCGCGCTGGCCCTGACGGCACACCCCGGCGGGCGCGTGGTCGTCATCGACTGCGGCGGCGACCCCTATCGCAGCCTCCTGGCGCTGCGCGTCGCCGCCGACCGCATCAGCGACATCATCATCACGCACGCGCACATCGACCACATCGGCGGTCTCCCCTCGCTCATCGAGAGCTTTCGCATCGCCAACCGCACGACGCCCCTGCACATCCACGCCAT
>JBBQSR010000459.1:0-3475 GCA_038234855.1 Ktedonobacterales bacterium
AGCGTCGGCTCGTCGGCGAGGCCATCAGCGACGTAGGGGCGACCCGACTCGCCCAGCACCAGGTAGCGCGGCTCCGCGCCCTCAAAGATCCACTGGATCGTCGCTTGCAGGCCACCCTGTTTGGGGTACGTCCAGCGGGCGATGTCTTGCATGCTGGCGAAGATGGCGGCCATGCCCACCTCGCTGACGTGCGGTTCGCTCAGGGTGCCGATGACGCCGCCCTCGACCAGGGCGATGGCGCGCGTTGCCTGGGTAGCGGGCGCGGTGTTGATGCCCAGCTTCACGAAGCCCAGCACCTCGCCTGGCTCGATGCCCGCGCGGCGCAGTTTCGTCTCGATCGAGCGCAGCCCGAAGGCGAACACCTCTTGGGGTGAGTACCCCAGGTCGTTCAGGTAGTCCCATTGCAGGGTGGGTGGGGTGAAGGTGCCCGCCGCCCAGGGCAGCACGCGGTTCAGCATCTCGATGGCGGCGGTCTTGCACTCGGGGTGGGTCGTCACCAGTTCGCGCAGCACCTGGATGCCAAAGGCGATGTGGCGCGACTCATCACGCGAGATCAGCTTGACGCCCTCCAGAAAGCCGGGGAAGATGCCCGTCTTCGCCGTCCATTCGCGCATGAAGTGCTGGCCGGTGTGCGCCAGCATGCCCTCCACCACGAGATGATAGATGGTGATGCCCTGCGCCAACAGCGCCAGATTCTTGGGCTGGCGGCGCAGTCGGTCCGCCACGCGGTCCAGTTCGGTGAAGACCTGGGTGTAGCCCCAGGTGAGATTGGGGCGCGTCGCCGCCAACGTCGAGGCGAGGTCGGTGCCGATGCCCACGACCTCGCGCAGGAAGCGGTCAAAGAAGACGTGGTGGCGTCCCTCATCCGCGATCTGCGTGCCCAGGAAGATGCGGTCCTCGTAGCGCGTCAGCGCCTCCATGAAGGGCGCGAGCGTGACGGTGACGGATTCCTCGCCATCGAGGAAGAGCGAGCTAAACCAAATGGTCGCCGCGCGCGTGCGCTCGGGCACACGTTCGCGCCAATCGACGGCGTCGCGGGTGAGGTCGATGCCCTTGGCCGACCAGTTACCCTCTTCCCACAGGCGATAGAGGCGATCTTTTTCTACCGTGGGTGCGGCGTCGGAGTCGATGTCGATCTGGCCACTGAGGGCGTCGGTTTCGGCGGTCATGGCGGGCGGTCCTCTCTGGGGTGGATGCTGGGCTGCGGTGCCCACGCGGAGCGCGGCAGTGGATCGCCCCTAGTATAGCATACTGGCTAATCTGCGCGCACCCTGGCGGCCTCGCCCACCGCGTGCCCCGGCGGTGTCGCACGACTTGCATCATATAGTATCATGGCGGAAGAACGATGTATGCCTAGCGGCCCGCTCGCCGCCGTCGCGCAGGAGGTTTCACCCCCATGACCGAACCACAGTCCTCCCCATCCGCGTTTGCCCCACCCGCCGTCAGCGCACACGGTCGCCCCACGGGGGCGCTGGGCGAAACCGCCGCCATGCCGCGCCATGGTCCGCGCGACCTGTTGCTGGGTCTGGGGGTGTTGAGCTTGATCTTGAGTGTGTTGGCCATCCTCGGGCGCGTGGCGGAGCCGCTGAATTTCGCGGTGGCGGGGTTGGTGGTCGCGGGCGCGGGCGTGGTGTGGTTGCTGGCACGGCGCGGCGTGCGCTAGCGCGAGACAGCAGGTGCGAGGCACAAAAAGGATTCCCCCCATGGCGCGATCTTCCCTAGCGCGGGCGATGTTGGTGCTGGCCGCCGCGCTGAACCTCATTCCCCTGGCGTATACCGGGCTGTTCCTCGCGCCGGGGACGGCGGCGGGTGGCGGCGCGGATGCCCGTCTGCACTTTATCGCCACGCACGCGACCCTGTGGAGCGCGGGCTGGCTGATGTGGATGGGCGGCAGCATCGGCTTCGTCCTCAGCATCTGGACGGTGACGCGGGCCTTCGTCGCGCGGACCGACGCGCCGAATCTGTTGCGGTTCGCGCCCGTCGTGGCGCTGATCGGCGGCACGGTGGATGTGGTGGGCGACGCCATCCAGGTGACGGCCTTCCCCACCATCGCGGCGGCGTATGTCGGCGCGCAAGGGGGGGCGACCGGGACGCCATTGCTGCTCTTTGACCTGGCGGATCATCTGGCGTCGTTGCTCTCGGCGGGGGTGGCGAATACGGTCTATTTCGTCGCGGGCGTCCTGTGCGTGGTGGCGCTGGCACGGGTGCGCGACTTCCCGCGCTGGCTCACCGCGCTGGGGGTCGTGGCGTGGCTGGCGACGCTGGCGGCCACCCCGGCGGTCTTCTTTCCTGCGGTGTTGCCGGTCTTTGTGGCGGGCGCGCTCTTCCTCTATGCCGCGTGGCTGGGGGCGCTGGCGCTGTGGGGCATCGGCGGGGTGGTGCTGCGCTGGCCCACGCCCCAATGGCACCGCGTGTAAAATGCCCCCTTGCTCATCGGCTATGCCTTCGCTATAATGCTCCCCAAATGACGCGATATGGGGCGCTCATCGGGGTGCGCGGGAAGAGGGCGCGTTGCCCGAGGGTAGCGGATGTTTTGGCGATCGAAACCGATGTGGGGGACATGCGCAGCGATTGTGGGGGTCGGCTAAGGTGGCGGCCCCATCGGGTTATGCTCGTGGTTTGACGGCACATACGCCCAATGCTGGCTAAGCCTTCGGTGACGACCACGACTCAGTGCGAATTTTTGGCATGGTGCTTGCTCGAAAGCCCTGTTTGCCAAGCACCGCATCACGTGAAAGTAAGGGGACAGGATTTATGGAGCCAGAGCTGGCGCGCGAGCCTGGGTACGCCACGCGAGGCCAGCCAGGCATCCTGCTCCCCCACGAAGAAACTTTAGCCGAGGCACAGGAACGCTATCGACGGATCGAGGCGCGTTTCCACCTGCTTGAGCAAGCTACTGGACAGCTCACCTGGGTGACGGATGCACAGGGCCTGGTCGACGACATGCCCAGTTGGCGGGCCTACAGCGGCACGACCATCGGCGACATCCGTGGCATGGGGTGGCTGACGACGCTGCACCCCGACGACCGTGCCAGCACCCAGGCCGCTTGGGAAGTCGCCGTGCGTGACCACGTGCCCTATACGGCGGAGTACCGCGTGCGTCGCCGTGATGGGGTGTACCGCTGGTTCGTCGCGCGGGGCATGCCCCTGATCGACGCCGAGGGGGTCATCCGTGAGTGGGTGGGGACCAGCACCGACATCACCGACCGCAAAATGATGGAACGCGAACTCGCTGAGCGCGCGCAACAGCTCGACACCGCCTTCGCCACCATCCGCGATGCCATCTTCGTCTATGATGCGACGGGGGCTATCACCCTGATGAATCCAGCGGTCACCCGTCTCTTTGGGGTGCAGCCAGGTGACACCTTTTTCACCGCCCCCTTCGCGGCACGGGCGCTGCTGATAGATTTACGCGACGAAGATGACCGTCCCCTCCCCGATGCGCAGACCCCCGTCGCGCGTCTGTTGCGTGGCG
>JBBQSR010000460.1:0-3473 GCA_038234855.1 Ktedonobacterales bacterium
GGCGTGGCAACGCGATGCTATGATTGATGCAGCGGTGTCGCGCGGCGTCACCGTCGCGGTTGAGGGCAAGAGCGCTTTTGGCCGCTCGTCAAGCCCAGGGAAAGGAAACGCGTATGCCATACGTCAGTGTCGGCCAAGAAAATTCGGCGTCCATCGATTTGTATTATGAGGACCATGGCGCGGGGCAGCCTGTCGTGCTCATCCACGGCTTCCCGCTCAGCGGGCGCTCGTGGGAAAAGCAGACAACGGCCCTGCTGGGGGCCGGGCACCGTGTCATCACGTATGATCGCCGGGGTTTTGGTGCGTCGAGCCAGCCGACGACGGGTTATGACTACGACACCTTCGCCGCCGACCTCGACGCGCTGATGATCAAGCTCGACCTGCACGATGCCGCTCTGGTCGGCTTCTCGATGGGCACGGGCGAGGTCGCGCGCTATCTGGGCAAATATGGCGCGGACCGTGTGCGCAAGGCGGCCTTCATCTCATCGATTCCGCCGTTCTTGCTCAAGACCGCCGATAACCCCGACGGGGTCGAGCAGGGCGTCTTTGATGGCATCAAGGCCGCGATCCAGGCCGACCGGCTGAAGTACCTCAACGATTTCTATGGCGCTTTTTATAATCTTGATCTCTTGCTGGGCACGCGCATCAGCGACGAGGTCGTGCGCGATAGCTGGAATGTCGCTGCTGGGGCCTCGCCCACTGCCACCCTTGCCTGTGTCTCGACCTGGCTGACCGACTTCCGCCCCGACCTGACCAAGATCACCGTTCCCACGCTGGTGGTGCATGGCGACGCCGACCGCATCTTGCCCATCTCCGCGACGGGTGGCCCGCATCTGCAAAAGGCCCTGAAAGATAGCCAGTTGCTCGTCATCCCTGGTGCCCCGCATGGCCTTCTCTGGACCCACGCCGCCGAGCTGAACCCGGCCCTGCTCGACTTCCTGAAGTGACGCCGCATGCGCGGTTTTCGCGGAATTCTCCGCCGTTCGTGACCGATATAGGGGGTGCTCCCCCCGAGCGGTGCGACGAATTGCTATGGGGCCATACGGCGTTGTATCCTTAAAGGGAGATGTGGCGCTTGGCCCATCCTAAATTTGATCAGGGGTGGTCCCCTGGCGACTGAGGGTTCACTTGCCACTCTGTTGGTGCCCCACCCCGCGAGGATATTGCTCCGGTGGCGCACCAATGTGAGGTCGCACGTTCCAGATGTCGCGGGCCTTCGCGGCGTAGGCTGTGGCGGCACCGCGCGGGCGCGTGTGGCGGGTAGGTGTGGTGGGCTTCGTCGTTCGTGGTCGTGTGCGCCCTGAACCGGTGGCACGCGGCGCGGCGGTGGGGTACGCCGCCGCTGCGCGATCAGCGGTAATCCGAAGAACATAGGATGTTTGGCCTGCGCCACGCTTTTTTATCCAGTAAAACCCTCTCGTCGTTCGATACTCAGGAGGCTGCCCTCTCATGGCGATGACGCAAGTGCGGCGAGTGACGCTCGCTGATATGGATTACCTCAGCACCGGCAAGCGGGCCCGGTTGCATCGCCTGCTCTACGGCGCTGGCCCAGCCAATGGCACGCTGATGATGCTGCCCATCGATCAGGGGTTAGAGCATGGCCCGCGCGACTTCTTCCCCAACCCGGCGGCGAAAGACCCCGAGTTCCAGTTGAAGCTGGCCATCAATGGCCATTTCTCGGGCATCGTCTACCAGATCGGCATCGCCGAGAAATACATGGCGAAGTACGCGGGGCAGATTCCCCTGGTGCTGAAGCTGAACGGCAAGACAGAGATCCCGTCGGATAATTCGCCGCTCTCGCCGCTGCTCGCGGGCGTCGAAGATGCCGTGCGCCTGGGCGCGGACGCCATCGGCTACACGCTCTACATCGGTTCGACGCAGCAGGCGGCGGACTTCACCCAGTTTCGCCATGTGCGCGAAGAGGCCGACCGCTATGGCATGCCCATCATCGTCTGGGCCTATCCGCGCGGCGAGGCCATCGAGGCGAAGGGCGGGCGCGACAGCTTCTATGCCATCGACTACGCCGCGCGCGTCGCCGCCGAGCTGGGTGCCGACATCGTGAAGGTCAACGTTCCCAAGCTCAACCCCGACAAAGACAAAACGGCCCCCGCGCCCTATTCCACTCAGACCTTCACCGCCGATGATGCGCTCGCCCAGGTGGTGCAGTCCGCTGGCAAGACGCTGGTGATCTTTTCGGGTGGCGAAAAGCAGGAAGAGGGCGGCGTGGTCGACAAGGCGCGCGCGGGCATGCGCGCGGGCGGCACGGGCGTCATCTTTGGTCGCAATATGTGGCAGCGCCCGATGGACGAAGCCCTGAAGCTGGCTGGTGAAGTGCACGCCATGCTGAAAGAGTACGGCGTCTGAGTCGTCATATTCCCATCAACAAGCGATGCGTCTGGCTGGTGTCTCGGACACCGCCAGACGCATCGTTGCTGCACGCTGTGTTGGTTCCTAGGCGGTGGGCACGCTCCACAGCGACACCCAGGCGACGGCGGCGATCAGCACCACCTGCGCCAGCCCGCGCGCCCAGATCGGGTTCATCAGGGGCACGTTGTGCTGTGCCGCCACGACATTCGCCGGAAAGACGGCCACCAGGAAGAGTATCAGGCAGATGCCCGCCGGGCGCAGCAGCGCCGGAACGAGCAAGCCCACCCCGCCCGCGACCTCCATCACCCCTGTGATCTGCACCACGAGGTTCGCCGACAGCGGCACCCACCCCGGTATGATCGCGGCATATTGCCGTGTCGCGGTGAAGTGCAGCACCCCCGCGACGATGAAGATCAGCGCCAGCAGCACCCGCACGACGACCTGAGCGATGGCCACACCCTGCATCGACTTTCCCCCCACTGATGTGTTCACCAATAACGCTCTTCTTTCCACGGGTCGGCGTGGTTGTGGTAGCCACGAACCTCCCAAAAGCCGGGATGGTCCTGGTCGAGGAATTCGATGCCGTTCAACCACTTCGCGCTCTTATACGCGTAGAGCTTGGGGACGATCAGGCGGATGGGGCCGCCGTGCTCGCGTTCCAAGGGCTGGTCGTCGTGGTTGAGGGCGACAATGACATCATCATCGTTGAAGTCGGAGTAGGGCATGTTGGTCGTGTAGCCCGTCCACGAGTGCGCCACCACGAATTGTGTGCCTGGCAGCGGCTTGGCCCGCGCGATGATCTCGCGCACATGCACGCCTTCCCAATGGTTGTCGTAACGGCTCCAGGTGGTGACGCAGTGAAAGTCGGCCATCTCGTCGCTGCGGGGCAACGCTTGCAGTTCGTCCCACGTCAGCTCGAAGGCGTTTTCCACCGCGCCCCACACACGGAAGCGATACTTCGCCGCGTCGAAGTTTGGCGTGCTCTCATAGGTCAGCACCGGAAACTTCTTGGTCAGATATTGCCCCGGCGGCAGACGCGGGTTGCCATCGGGTCGCATCTCGGCGGGTTCCTGCGTTTTCGGCTTGAAGATGCGCGAGAGGTCCAT
>JBBQSR010000461.1:0-3465 GCA_038234855.1 Ktedonobacterales bacterium
ACACGCCTGCGCCGCGCTGACCGCAGATGCCGTGGCGGCGGCGTGGGCGGCGGCCTCCCCTGGCCCGGTGAATGAAGCCTTCGCCGGACCGCTGACGACCATCGATCTGCCCCCGCCACCCGAAATCGCCACAGAACTCGCGGTGCTGAGCCTCGGTCCCCTCCAACCCTTCACCGCTGGTCCTGCCCGCTTCTGGCTGATCTGTGATGGCGAACAAATCCTGGAGTGCCGCGTCGAGACGGGGTACGCGGTGCGGGGTCTGACCACCGCAATGACCGCCACTTCCTGGGAAGCGGCGGCCCAGCTCGCGGACCAGCTTGATCCGCTCGCACCGTTGGCCGGACGCCTGGCCTTCGTGCGGGCGCTCGAAGCGCTTTCCGGCGTGTCCCCGGCGAGCGGGACCCTCATGACCCGTGAACTGGCGCTCGCCAGGGAACGAGCACGCAATAGCCTCTGGTGGGGGACGCGCTGCCTACGCCTGCTCGATCAGCGGCCTTTGGCTGGGCAGCTAGCGATTCTCGCCCGTGAGGTGACCATGGCAACGTTGTCCTGGCCCAGCGCCATACTTGACTGGATAGCGCCGGGGGCCAGTTCTCCCGCAGACCCTATGCCCCCCCTGGCCCCACTCGCCCAACAGTTGCGCGCATTCATTGCCCATCTACGGCAAGATCGCTGGCTCAAACTCAGGGCCGTAGACATTGGCAGCATCACCCACGAGCGGCTCTACGCGGCAGGTATCGGCGGTTTTATCATGGATGCGGCGATGGCGGACCAGGGCGATGTGCGGGGGCGCGTATTGACGCAATTGGCGGCGGCCCAGGTGGCGCTTGAGATGCCCGCTCCGCCCTCGGCCTCACCGCACTCACTGGCCAACTGGCACATGCCCAGTGGCAGCGGGAGTGGCGTGGCCGAGGGGGCGCGCGGTCGCCTCAACGTCGTCGTCACGGGTACCGGGGGGATTGGTCCCACTGAGGTAGCGGTGACCTTGCCGTCAGCGGCCCTCGTCCCCCTCATTCCCAACCTTTTGCGCGGGCAGAAGGTTGCTGATGCGGCCAGCATCCTGGCCAGCCTGGATCTCGTCATGGCGGAGGTGGGACCATGATGGCGCTCTTCGGGATGATTGGCGCGGCCCTGGGCGTCCTGGGGAGCCTGGTGGTCGGTGTGTATGCCTTGCAGGTGCTGGATGCCCTCTTCACGCTGGGACCGCGCGCGTGGCGCCGCGCGTTCGGTTTGCCGTTGGCCCAGGCAGCGCAGCTCGTACGCCGTGCCGAGTGTCCCCCACCGCATGGCGACACCTTCTTATATCAGTCCGCGCCGTTCATCGCCGTCGCGTCCGTGGCGCTCGCGGCCCTGGTCATTCCCATTGGGCCGGGTCTCATCGGGTTCGATCCGGGGGTGGGCCTTTTCTACTTCATCGTGGTACTCAGCCCTTTCGTCATCGCCATGATGAATGCAGGTTGGAGCCAGAACACCGCCACCGGGGTGATCGGCACCTTCCGTGCCGCCGCCCATCTGATCAGTTATGAGGTCCCGCTGGGCTTCGCGGCGATTGGCGCGCCGATGGCCGCTCAGTCGCTGGCGGCGGGCCATATCGTCGCGGCACAGAGTCACCTATGGTTTGGGGTGTGGCAGCCCTTGGGGGTCGTTATCTATCTCGTCGCCGCGCTGTTTCCCGCCTTTCGCCATCCCTTCGATGGCGCGTCTGCCGCGCCAGAGTTGGCTGGGGGTGTGCTGGCGGCGTATACGGGGACACGCCTATGGCTCTTTCGCTGGGCACTCGATGGCATGTTTCTGCTGCTGATGGCGATGGGGGTCGTCCTCTTCCTGGGGGGCTGGCAGGGACCGCTCTTGCCGCCGCCGCTGTGGTTCGCCATCAAGACCCTACTGCTCTGTGTCCTGGTGATCGCGGTCAGCCGCCGTCTACCGACGCTGCGCCACGACCAAATGCTCTCCCTCTGCTGGAAGGTGCTGGTGCCCGCCTCACTAGCGAATATCGCCCTCGTCGGCGTGTTGGCCCTCTTCGTCTTTGGGGGTGCCGTATGAACGGGGTAATTGAATGGATCGTCTTTGGTCTGCTCGCAGGTATCGCCGTGGTGATGGCGGCAAGCATGCTGCTGACGATGAGCATGTATCGCGCGGGCTTGGCGCTGATGGCGAGTTTCGTGGCGCTGGCGGGGATCTTTATCCTGTTAGACGCCGACCTGCCGGCGATGATGCAGATCATGATGAACGTCGGTGGGATGCTGATCATGATGCTCTTCATGGTGATGCTGATGATGGACCCCGGCGGCGAGATGATGTGGGACATGAAGCGGTCGATGCACATGGGTGGCCTGGGGGCTTTTTCCATGACCATGCCGCGCCGCCGGTCCCCTGCCCCACATCACCACCCTGCCCCTGCTACCACCAGTGCCCTAGCTGACGGGATAGCGTTGGACCACCCAGCAATAGCGCCGATGCCGCAGGCAATGATGGTTATGAGTGACATGCCCCATGGCGGCACGGCCATGAGTCCCATGCCCCATGATGACATGGCGATGGACGACGACAAGATGATGCGCGATATGGCGATGTCGACCGCGCAACTGCCCTGGGCGTTGGTCATCGGCGTAGCAACGGCGCTGGCGCTGGGCGTGCTGGTCAGCATCACGCCCTGGCCGCTCTCCCAAATGACGCCCAGCGGCGATGCTTCGGCCATCGTCGGCACGTTGTTGCTGGGGCGCTATATGGTTGGTTTCGAGGGCGCGGCGTTTCTGATCGTCGCGGGCATCGGCGGGGCCGTCATCCTGGGGCGGCGCGAGGGGCCAGCACCAATCCCGCGCGATTCGCCAACACCGACGCACGCCGTTGGGCCAACCTTTACCTGTCCGATGCACCCCGAGGTGCTGCAGGACCATCCAGGGAAATGTCCAACGTGTGGCATGACGCTCGTGCCGCTCGCCCCAACAGGTGATGAGCAAGGTCACGCGGCAATGCCGGGAATGACGCACACTGGATGGGAGGAGTAACCGATGGCCGGACCGGGATTGATCCCCTACCTGTTGCTCGGCGCGGTGCTCTTTGGCATCGGCGTCGTGGGCATCCTGTCGCAGCGCAGCGCCTTGATGGTGTTGATGAGCGTCGAGATCATCCTCAATGCCGCGCTAGTGAATCTGATCGCCTTCTGGCGCTTCGTCGCACCGCAAAACTATGACGCGCAGGTGTTTTTCATCATCATCATCACCATCGCCGCCATCGAGATGGCCGCTGGCTTGGGATTGATGTTGCTGATGTATCGGCAGCGCGGCAGCGCCAACATCGACGCGGCGGAGGACCTGCGCCAATGAACCTCACCTCCGTCCTGTGGCTGCTGCCCGTGTTGCCGCTCGGCGCGAGCGCCCTGCTCGCCACGGGCCTGCTGCGCGCTGGTCGCTTCGCCGCCTTCAGCAGCATCGCCGCGGTGCTCGGCAGCGCCATCCTAGCAGT
>JBBQSR010000462.1:0-3450 GCA_038234855.1 Ktedonobacterales bacterium
GCGTCAGATAGGCGGCGTAATAGGGCGACGCGGGATCGACCGACTGGCGAAACATCAGCCCCGCCTTGGCGTTCGGGTCGGTGTTGGCCTGGGCCGTCACGTCGGCGCTGATCGAGCCATCGCCCGCTTGCACCTGCCAGAGGTAATGGAACTGGTCGCTGGTGGCCCAGATGTCGGTGCCGCCGCCATAGACCGACCAGATGTTATTGACGAAGGCATTGCCGCCGGGGATGGCGATGGTATCGCCGATGTCTGTGCAGCTCCACCCCGTCAGGCAGGTGGCGACTAGCACGACCTTGTCATAGGTGATGACGCCCTGATTGCCGTTGTTGTGCGAGGTCGCGGCCATCCCGGCCAGCACGACGCCAGGCATGGCGATGGTGGTGGTGCTGCCGGGCACCGCCGTCCAGGTGCCGCCATCGGGCGAGGTATAGGCGGTGAAGGTGTTGCCGACGCGTCCGACCTTCATGTATGTGGGGTAAGTGGTGGTGGTCGTCACCGACATCTGCGCGGCACCACCGCCCTGGACACTGCGCCACTGCACGACGACGCCATGCCCCGGCGAGATGAACATCCCATAATCCGGCGAGCCTGGGTCGGTGGATTGGCGGATCATCACGCCCGCCTTGGCCCAGTCATTCGTGTAGGTCTGGGTGAGGACGCGCGCGCTGAAGGTGCCGTCGCCCGGCAGATTCTCCGCGACTAGGCGAAACTGATCGGTCGTGCCGTAGATGTCGGCGCCGCCCGCGATGACCGACCAGGAACTCAGCGTCGCGTTCGCGGACTGGCTGCCAGCGGGCAGGGGGAAGCCGATGTCGGCGCACGTCCAGGCGGTCGGGCACGCGACGGGGGCGGGCGGCGCGCTCTGGGTGAGCGTGACGCCGTCAAGGTTGACGACACTGAGCGTGCCCCCATTGCGCGCGGTGACGGCCAGCCCAGCCAGCAGCGCGCCGTTCGTGCTGAGGGTGAGGTTGGTGCCCGGTACATACGTCCAGGCCGTACCATTGGTCGAGGTCCACGCGGTGAAGGTGTTGCCCGACCTCTGCACTTGCAGGTACGCCGGGACGGCACCCCCGACGGGGATCTGCCCAGTGCGCAGCCCTGCCGCCGTGCGATAGACCACTTGCAGCCCGGTCCCCGGCGTGGCGAAAAGGCCGTAGAAGGGCGCGCCCGCGTCGGCGGAACCGCGCAGCATGATGCCCGCCTTGGCGCTGCCATTCGTGTTGGTCTGCGCGGTGATGTGCGCGCTGAGCGTGGCATCCGCCGCGATGGTTTGCCAGACGTAGTGGAACTGGTCGGCATAACTGTTGATGTCGTTGCCCGCGCCCTTCACCGTCCACGCGCCGCCCGCGAGGGACTGGTCGCCGACGATGAGGGGGTTGCCGATGTCGCCACAGGCCCAGGTGGCTGGGCAGGCCGAGGGCGACGCCTGCGCGGGGGGCAGCGCGCCCGCCGCCGCGACGGTGGGGTTCGCGAGGACCGACGTGGCCGCGACGCCCGTCGTGCCCGAGGCCGACCAGATGCCCGCCAGCGTCGCCGTCGGCAGCATCAGGCTCGCGGTGCCGCCCGGCACCAGGGTGAAGGTCGTGCCATCGGGCGAGGTCGCCGCCGCGAAGGTGTCGCCGATCCGCAGCGCCCGCACGGTGAAGGGCAGAGACAGCGTCCCTGCGCGGTTGACCGTGGTGACGGCCCCGCCAAAGGTGGTGCGATATTGCACCGCGACGTTGCTGCCACCGCTCGCTGAGACGGCGTAGAATGGCGCGCCGGGGAGGTTCGATTGCCGCAGCATCACCCCCGCCGTGCCCGCCGAGACACTGGTGATCTGCGTCGTCACCTGGGTATCGCCATTCGCGGGCTGGGTCATCAGACGGATCTGGTCGCTGCCGTTGGCGGCCAGGCCGACGCCGCCCGCGCTGACCGTCCAGGTGCCGCCCGCGACGGATTCATTGCCCGCTGGGCTGGGCGCGCCGACATCTTGGCAGGCCCAGGTCGCCGGGCACGCGCCATCAGCGGGCGGCGTGGCCGGGGCGCTGGGGGCGAAGGCATAGACATTGCCATCGACCGAGCCGGTGAAGATGGTGCCTTCCGCCACGCTGGCGGCGGCGTAGAGCGGCGCGCCCGTGGCGTAGCTCCACAGCCGCGCGCCCGTGGTGGCGTCTAGCACCTCGACAGTGTTGCCGGGTTCGGCGATCAGCAGGTTATTCACCCAGGTGACGGCGGGGACGATGGGGCCTTGGTCGCCGCGCTCCCACAGCACGTTGCCGGTGGCGGGGTCCAGCGCGCGGACGTCACCGGGGTAGCCCTTCCCATTCGCCAGGGTGGCGTTGCCGCCCGCGACGAAGACGGTGTTGTTGGCGAAGGCGGTGCTGGCGATGCTGCCATCGCCGCAGGTGGGGCACGCGCCGCCGATAGAGATGGCATGTCGCCAGACGGGGCCGCCGTTCACATTCGTGCGGTCAAAGGCGTAGAGATAGCCATCTTTATTCGAAGCGACGGCCCAATGGCGGCCCTGGGCATCATCATAGAGGGTGGGCGTCGCGCCCCAGTCGGAATCGACCACGGCGTCGGCTTCGGGGATATGCCACTGCCCCTTGAGCGCCATCGTGCCCGCGTCGAAGGCGAGCATCGACTGGGGCAGCGTCTGGGCGGGCTGGTTTTTGGTGCCTGTGGTGACATAGACCGTGTTGGTGGCGGGGTCGACCGAAGGGCTGGTCCAGATGCCGCCGCCGACCTGGCCGGTGGGCACCAATGGCACGGATTTGACGATACCATGGCTGGTGAGGTCCACCTGCATCAGCGCGCCGGGGACGAGTGGATCGTCACAATTGCTGGCGATGCCGATGTAGGCGTAACCGTTGTAGAGCAACGGGCTGGCCCAGTTGTAATAGCCGCCCGTCGGGCTGTTGTCGCCCGTAAAGACCTTCCACAGCACCGCGCCCGTGGCGGCGTCGAGCGCGTACCAATAGGTATCGCCGCCGCCGACATAGACGATGCCATTTTGCACCGCCGCCGCCGAGGTGATGCCGATGGTGGCGGGCTGGCAGAGCGGCGCGACCGTCTGCCCTAGGAAGGTGCGCCAGATCTGCGCTCCCGTGGCGGCATTCAGCGCGTACATATAGCCATCCCACGAGCCGACGTAGACGACGCCACCCGTGACGGTGGGCTGCGCGGCCAGTCCGCCGCCCGTGTGGAACGACCAGAGCTTCGTGAGGCTGGCCGCGTTGGCCGTTGAGATGCTGGTGTCGCTGCTAGCCCCGGTGCGGCGCGTGTCGTGCATAAAGGTGGGCCATTCATCGGTGGTGGCGTGGGGCTGGGCCACGTGGTGCGCCGGGGGCGTCGGAGCCTTTGCCGCCATGACCAGCGGCGCGGTGATGAGCAAGCTCATGATGGCGATCAAGCGCCATGTGTGGGAAACCAATCGGTGTTGCATCCTGTTGCGTCCGCCTCATC
>JBBQSR010000463.1:0-3445 GCA_038234855.1 Ktedonobacterales bacterium
TGATCCTGAGCGGGTGACAGTCGAGGTCATCACCACGCAAGGCACCAGCAGCTATGCGGGGCAGCAACCCATCGTCAGTGTTGTGTTGCCTGGCTTGGCCGCCGCCCCACAGAACCTGTTGCCCTAAAGCGGGATGTTGCCGTGCTTCTTCGGCGGATTCGTGTCGCGTTTGTTCTTCAACATGTCGAGCGCACTGATGAGCTTGGCGCGCGTCTCGTGCGGCTCGATCACCTCGTCGATGTAACCGCGCGCGGCAGCGACATAGGGGTTGGCGAACTTGGCTTGATAGTCGGCGACCAGTTCGCGCCGCCGCGCCTCGGGGTCGGCGGCACGCGCGATCTCGTCGCGGAAGATGATGTTCACCGCGCCATCGACGCCCATCACGGCGATCTCGGCGGTGGGCCAGGCATAGTTGATGTCGCCGCGCACGTGTTTGCTCGACATCACGTCATACGCGCCGCCATAGGCCTTGCGCGTGATGACCGTCACCTTGGGCACCGTCGCCTCGCAATAGGCATACAGCAGCTTCGCGCCGTGGCGGATGATGCCGCCGTGCTCTTGCCCCACGCCGGGCAGGAAGCCGGGCACATCCTCGAACGTGACGATGGGGATGTTGAAGCAGTCGCAGAAGCGCACGAACCGCGCGGCCTTGTCCGATGAATTGATATCGAGCACCCCGGCCAGCACGGCGGGCTGCTGCGCCACGACGCCGACCGAGCGGCCCCCCAGCCGCGCGAAGCCGACGATGATGTTGCGCGCGTAATCGGCCTGCACCTCGAAGAAGGTGCCGCCATCCACGATGCGCCGCAGGATCTCGTGCATGTCATAGGGCTGCGTCGGCGAATCGGGGATGAGCGCGTCCAGCGCGTCATCCGCGCGGTCGGCGGGGTCATCCGTCGCTATGAAAGGGGGATCGTCCACGTTATTCGACGGCAGGTAGCTCAGCAGCGTGCGGATGCCCTCGATGCACGCGGGTTCGCTGGGCGAGGCGAAGTGCGCGACGCCGCTGATGCTGTTGTGCACCCCCGCGCCGCCCAGGTCCTCGAAGGTCACATCCTCGTGCGTCACGGTCTTGATGACATCTGGCCCGGTCACGAACATGTGGCTGCTGCCCTCGACCATGAAGACGAAGTCGGTGATGGCGGGCGAATAGACCGCGCCGCCCGCCGCTGGCCCCATGATCGCCGAGATCTGCGGCACCACGCCGCTCGCCAGCGTGTTGCGCAAAAAGATGTCGGCATACGCGCCCAGGCTGACGACGCCCTCCTGGATGCGCGCCCCGCCGCCATCATTCAGGCCGATGACGGGCGCGCCGTTCTTCATCGCCAGATCCATGATCTTGCAGATCTTTTCGGCGTTGGCCTCTGACATCGAGCCGCCCAGGACGGTGAAGTCTTGCGAGAAGACGTACACCAGGCGACCCGCGACCTTGCCATAGCCCGTTACTACGCCATCACCCAGGATGCGTTGGCCGTCCAGCCCAAAGTCGTTGGAGCGATGGGTGACGAACATATCCAGTTCGTTGAAGCTGCCCGCGTCCAGCAGCAGGTCCAGCCGTTCGCGCGCGGTCAGCTTGCCCTTCTGGTGCTGCGCGTCGATGCGCCGCTGGCCGCCGCCTTCCTGTGCCTGGGCGCGCAGCCGCCGCAATTCCTGAATCCGCTCACGAGTCGTCATCGTCTACTGTCCCGCTTCCATCTCTACGAGTTCGATCAGCACGCCGTTGGTGCCCTTGGGGTGAATGAAGATCGCGCGCCCCTCAGCGGAAACGCGCGGCACAGCGTCCAGCACGGGCGCGCCAGCGTCGGCTAGCTCGGCCAAGGCGGCGGCGACATCCGTCACTTGCAGACAGATGTGGTGCTGTCCCTCGCCATGCTTGGCGAGGAAGCGCCCGATGCTGTTGTCCGGGTCCAGCGGCTGGATCAGTTCGATCTTGCTGCCATCTGGCCCGCCCAGCGGCAAGAAGGCGATGCGCACGCCCTCGCTGGGCACGTCCTGCACGACGCTGGGCGCGATGCCCAGCGTATCGCGATAGAAGCGCAGCGCGGCGTCGATGTTGCGCACGGCGATGGCGATGTGGTCGATCCGTCGGATGCCCGTGACGGCCATGGCATTTCACCCCTCCGCTGGCGCACAGGGCCAGCATGTTCTCACCACATGCTATGCGGGCGCGGGGCACGGCGTCAAGGGCGCTGTGGATATTCGGGGTAGCGCGGCGTTGGCGGCTCGTCATTCGCTGGGGGCGGTGGGTAGCCTGGCTGTGGTGGGTATGCCTGTGGGGGCGGGTAGCCCTGCGGCGATTGCTGGCCATACTGCGACGGCGGGTAGTAGCCTGGCGCGTCGGGTGTGGGCTGCGGCGGGTAGTTCGGTGACGGGTAGCCTGGTGTGGTTGGCCGCTCATCATAGGCGGGCGCGGCGCGGTAGCCCCCCGCGTGCGGCTCGGGCGAGGCGGGCTGGGCGTTCACCACGGGGCGACCATATCCGGCGGCGGGGGTGGCTTCGGCGGCGTAGTCGCGTGTGTCACCATGCGGCGCGGCGCTGGCCTTGCCCGCTGGGGCGACGCGGTTGCCGACCAGGCTGACGATCACCAGCGCGATGCCCAGGCCAGCGGAGATGTAAAAGACCGTCATGAAGGTCCCGCTGATGAGCGTGAGAATCGGCAAATACGGTGCCGCCTGGGCGGACTTCACATTCACCAACACGGTGGCGAGCAGGCCAAAAAGCGCGATGTGCCAAGAGGAGTGGAAGAGCGGCCATGCCACGCTCCACAGCCGATCCCAGCCGCGATTCATTAGCACCAGGGCCAGGGCCAGCACCCCCGCGATGATCCACAGCCACAGCGAGCGTGCCGTGTTGGTGGCGTGGCCCTCCGCCGTCAAGGTGGTGGGGGTGATGCCCACGGCGGTGTAAAGCTGCGACGCGAAGGCGGGCAACTGTGGGATGGGCAGGTTTGGTAGCGGCGACTTGACGCCCCCGGTCTGCTGCACGAAGGGCGTGTAGCCGCTCACCACGCTTTGCAGTTGCGCGGGCAGCGCGAAGACCCCTGCTGGCCCCAGACGGTAATAGGCATCCGCGATGGCGGCGTAGATGACGCGGCTGCCATCGGCGAAGCTCTTGCCCGCGATGGCCTTGCCTGGCACGCTGATCTTCAGGAAGCCGATGGGTAGCGCAGCGTTGGGCTTGGCCTTGGCGGTTGATTGTAACTGCTGATAGAGCGTTTCGCCGATGCCCGAATCGTTGGCGGTCAGCAAGGGATTGATGATGTCGGTGCCCGCGCGGGTCAGCAACGTCTCGGCGGTGGACTGCTCAGACAGTCGCCCCAGCGCCGTGCTCCACAGCGCGCCCAGCAGCACCAGTGCCAGCGCGAAGGCCACGAAGCGTTCGGCGGACGCTTTGATCTTGCTCGCGAACGTGTCCATGCTCGGTCGGTCGGCTGATTTGCCTCTTT
>JBBQSR010000464.1:0-3435 GCA_038234855.1 Ktedonobacterales bacterium
CCAAGAAAAGATACCCCCCGATGACCACGCCGACCATCACCCCCACCAGTTTGAGCGATTCGATGAGATAGAAGCGGCGTTTCTGGCGGCGATTCGCTTGCTCGGCCAGCAATCCCTGCGCGTTGTCGCGCTGAATTTCCGCATTGAGTGCCTGGGGCAATTCTTGCGCCATCGGATTCGTGAGTCCTCAGCGACGTGGATTCATGGCAGCCTGCTCCTTCCGCCGAATGCAAGTGGACGATCCTGCCTCCATCATCCGATCCGCATGAGCAGCTAGGCAAGGGCACGACGGCCAGTGTGAGCGAGATCACCACCACGCTCACGCCTGCTTGCGCTCCAGCAGCACGACGGGCACCTCGCGCGTGATCTTCGCCTGAAGCTCGGCCAGCGCGGGGAGCCGCTGGAGCTGGACTCGCCCCAGGCGCTCCGCCTCCGCGCGGTCGACCACCATGGCGTGCGCCGCGAATGTCTCCGCGCCGACCTCGACCGTCACATCCGGGTGCGCCACCAGGTTGTGATACCACGCGGGATTGGTGGGTGCGCCCCGATTCCCCGCGAAGACGTAGATGCGCCCACCATCGGCCAGATACACCAGGGGGCGGGTGCGGGGTTGCCCACTTTTCGCGCCCGTCGTCGTCAGCAACAACACCGGCACACCAGCGAATTGTCCCCCCACATTGCCCTCATTCGCCCGAAACTCCGCGATGATCTGGCGATCCCAGTCATTCAAGCTCTGCATCTCAGCCATATCCATGCTCCTCGTACCCAATCGGTTTTCGCTGCGACCTCACTTCGCGGTCGTGAAATAGTGCCCCTCGTCGAGATCGGCCAGGATGCCCGGCGGCGTGGGATGCCACCCCATGCGCTCCTGCGTCAGGGCGCTCGACGTGGGGTTATCCGTCGCCGCGATGGCCCCGAGCCAGCCGAAGTGGGCGGCGGCCTTGTCGCGCGCGATGCTGACCAGCGGCACGTGCAGATGGCGACCAATGGATTCGGCGATGTCACGAAAGGGCACCCCCTCCTCGCCGACCGCGTGCAACCGTGCCCCCGCCGGAGCCTGTTCGAGCGCCAGGCGAAAGAGGTGCACCGCGTCGGGCCGCCGCACCGCTGGCCAGCGGTTGGCCCCGTCGCCCACATAGGCCGAGACGCCCTTGGCGCGGGCGGTGTCGATCAGCGTCTTGAGGAACCCATGGTCGCCCGGGCCGTGCACCGACGGAGCGATGCGGATGATCGCCGACCGCACGCCGCGCGACGCCAGCTCCAGCATGGTCGCTTCCGATTGGCTGCGCGGCCCACCGAAAGAATGGGGATCTGCTGCGTCCCCCTCCGTGGCGAGGTGGCCCGGTGTGAGGCCCATGGTCCCAAAGGCGACGACCAGCGGGCGGTCAGGCCCCGCCAGCGCCGTCCCCAGCGTCTCGATGGCCCGCCGATCCGTCTCGGCGGCAGCCGCGATGAAGCGCGACACGATCCCGCGCGGACCGCCACCGAGCAGCACGCGCAGTCGCGTCGCGATGCTGGCCTGCGTGAACTCGTGAAAGTAGGCCAGATGGACGACCCCATCAGCGGCGGCGGCCCCACGGCGCAGGCTTTCCAGGTCTTCCAGCGCCCCCCGCTGCGCCTGGGCACCAGTGGCGGTCAACGCGGCGGCGGCGGCATCGGAACGCGCCAGCCCGACCACCTGGTGCCCCGCCTGGCGCAACTCTTTCACTAACGCGGAACCGATCCAGCCAGACGCCCCCGTCACAAAAACGTTCATGCGTACATCCTCCGAGAGACAGTAGGGGTGGGGTATGACCACCTGATTTGCCGTGTATCGTAGCGACACCTTGTTGCTAAGGCATCAACTTGTTACAATAGAGACTGTAACCGGGACGAGACCATAGGGCCAACATCAATTTTTGTCTCGTGTTACCTATGCAACACCGAGGGGAATATGTCGCACGAAGAACAAACCGACCTGCGCATCCGGCGCACCCATAAATTCTTGCAAGAGGCGGTGATCGCCCACATCATCGAGCGCGGGTTCGAGGCCATCACCGTGGGCGACATCGCCGAACGGGCCATGATCAACCGCGCCACCTTCTATCGCCATTATCAAGACAAATATGACCTGGTCGCGCGGATCTTCGAGGAAACCGCGAATCACTTAGTCGCGCAGATGCAGCCCATCACCAAAGACGCCGATAATCGCCCCACGCAGATCCCGCCCGCGATCTGGATCGCCTTCTTCACCCACGTCGCCGAATATGCCCGACTCTACCGCGCCATGCTCGGAAAAAACGGCAGCTCCTGGTTCGCCGCCCGCATGCGCGAGTACACCATCACGATCATGCTGGATCTCGAAAAGCAATGGGCACGGCAAATGGATCGCACCATCGACCCCACCATGCCCCCGGAACTGCCGAGCGCCCAACTCGCTCAGGTCTTGATCGGCACCATCGTCTGGTGGTTGGAAAGCGAGGATCCCTATACGCCCCGCCAAATGGCCACCTGGTTTCACCGCTTCGCGTTTTATGGCTATCTCGTCGCGCTCGGCTATCCGTCGCCCCCGCCAGAGAGGGGATAAGCCCATCTCACTCACCGCGTCGGCGCGTCAGGGGCGCACCAGCGTCACCGCGTCGGCGTACCCGACGCCCCCAGCGGGCTTCCACAGATAGATGCGCGCCGTGGTGCTGGCCGGACCCGTCGTGAAGGTGACGTGCCCCTGCGCATAGGTCTGGCTGGCGATGGCGGCGCGCGTCTCGCTGCCGCCAAAGGCTTTGACGCCGACATAGATCGGGTGACCCGTGTCGGCCTCCTGCGCCCACGCGCTGAGCGTATAGGTCGTGTTGGGCGCGACATCCACCGTCTGCTCGACGGATTGCCCGATGGTGCTGGCGTCCAGCCGCAGCGCCGCGCCCCCCATGCTGGGGGCGGCGACGATGCGCACGCCATAGCTGCCCGTCTGCCACGGGTACGGCCACGTCTCCCAGCCCGTCGGGATGTTGGAATCACCCGTGAAGTCGGCGTTGACCACGCTCCCGAGCGGCTGGTCGGGCGTCCGCTGCCAGCCGGGGTTATGGTCGGGCACGCTGGTGTAGGGGTACGGGTACGTCGGGCGGGCCGGTGGCGCGTTCGGCGTGGTGCCCCCGCCCAGCGTCACCGTCATGAATTTCGTCGCCACGCCCCCATAATTATTCTGCGCGGAATAGACGCGGAAGGTGCGCCCGACGGTAAAGATATCCGCCGTAGCCGGATCGACCACCCAGTTATACCAATACATCGCCGCGTCATTGGTGAAGTGCGTGAGCGGTGCCCAGTTCTGCGCCGTCAGGTCCGTCGCGGTGGTGAGGTAGGTGACATTGGCGGTGCTGTGGCCGAGCGCCACATAGCGCCCCAGGTAGCTGTCATAAAAGACCGAGGCGTTGTCCTGGTTCACGAAGATATCCGCGTCCC
>JBBQSR010000465.1:0-3434 GCA_038234855.1 Ktedonobacterales bacterium
ACTAAGCAATCAGCGTTGCTGCCGAGGCAAACAAGCAAACGCCTGAAACATTTATCGAGGCAATCGCACAAAGTCTGTTGGAAAAACCTACTGGGCATCCTATGGATGCTGATGAGTTTGCCCATTCACTCGGTTTCAGCGATGCCGATATCGCAGCTGCTGACGCTGCTGTGCGCCAGCGCTTTCCTGAAATCGTTGTGAATCACCCTGAATAACGATGCCGGAGAATGAGGAAGAGGAAAGCGACGATGCTCGACCAGAAACCCATTTACGAAAAGATCGATGCCGCCAGCGCGCTCTATGACAAGGGCGAGTTGGTGCGGCTGGCGGATAGCCTGACGCAATGGGAAGAGACTGCCGTTCGCAAGGCCAACGCGCGCGTGCCCGAGAGTCGTCCCATGTTCGCCACGCAGTCGGGCATCCCCGTGAAGCGGCTCTATACGCCGCTGGATGTCGCGCAGGGCGACTATGCGCGCGACAGCGGCTTCCCTGGCGAGTACCCCTACACCCGTGGCGTGCAGGCGACGATGTACCGGGGCAAGCCCTGGACGATGCGCATGTTCGCGGGCTTCGGCACGGCGGAGGAGACCAACGGGCGCTTCAAATATCTGCTGGAGCGCGGGCAGACGGGCCTCTCGGTCGCCTTCGACATGCCCACGCTCTATGGCTATGACCACGACAACGAGATGGCGGCGGGCGAGTTCGGCAAGTGCGGCGTCGCCATCAGCTCGCTGGCCGATATGGAGGTCCTCTTCGACGGCATCCCGCTCGAAGAGGTGACCACCAGCATGACCATCAACAGCCCGGCGGCGGTCATCTGGGCCATGTACATCGCCAATGCCGAGAAGCGCGGCATCCCCATGGCGGCGCTGGGCGGCACGCTGCAAAACGACATCCTCAAAGAGTACATCGCGCAAAAGGAATATCTCTTCCCGCCGGAGCCGTCGCAGCGCCTGGTGATCGACACCATCGAGTACGGCACGCGCCACATGCCCAAGTGGAACACGGTGTCGATCTCGGGCTACCACATCCGCGAGGCGGGCGCGACGGCGGTGCAGGAACTCGCCTTCACCCTGGCCGATGGCCTGGCCTATGTCGATGCGACCCTGGAACGCGGCCTCACCATCGACGAATTCGCCCCGCGCTTGTCGTTCTTTTTCGATGTGCACAACGACTTCTTCGAAGAGATCGCCAAGTTCCGCGCGGCGCGGCGCATCTGGGCGCGCGAGATGCGCGAACGCTATGGCGCGAAAGACCCGCGCTCGTGGCTCTGCCGCACCCATGCCCAGACGGCGGGCGTCAGCTTGACGGCGCAACAGCCCGACAACAACATCGTGCGCGTCGCCCTGCAAGCCCTGGCCGCCGTCCTGGGTGGCACCAATTCGCTGCACACCAACTCGCTCGATGAAGCCCTAGCCCTCCCCACCGAGCAAGCGGTCTTGATCGCCCTGCGCACGCAGCAGATCATCGCGCACGAGAGCGGCGTCACCAACACGGTCGATCCCCTGGGCGGCTCGTACTTCGTGGAGTCGCTCACCGATGAGATCGAGCGACAGGCGACAGCGTACATCCAGCAGATCCGCGAGTTGGGCGGGGTCATCCCGTGCATCCGCAACGGCTTCTTCAGCCGCGAGATCGCCGAGGCGTCGTACCGCTACCAACAAGAGGTCGATTCGCGCGACCGCATCATCGTCGGCGTCAATGACTTCATCGACGACACGCCGACGCCCGTCCCCACGCTTTACGTCGATATGGCGAAAGAGCGCATCCACCTGGAACGGCTGGCGCGCATCCGAGCGACGCGCGACAACGAGCGCGTGGGCACGACGCTGGCGGCCCTGCGCGACGCGGCGGCCAAACCCGCCGAGAACACCATGCCCTACATCCTGGAAGCCGTGCGTGCCTATGCCACCCTCGGCGAGATCATGGATGTCTTCCGCGTTGTCTTCGGCGACTACACCGAAGCCCCGCTGTATTAGGAAAGAGAGACGCGCTCTCGCCTGGCCTCCTCGCCAATGATGAACGGTGAGGAGGTCTTTTGTATGGTATGCTCCACATAAAGTGAGGTACTGACAATGGTTGATCGCTTAGCGCGGGTGATGCAGCATGTGAACGAACTTCCCGCTGCGGTACAAGAAGAAATCGCCTTACACATCGAATAACTCTTGATACCACATTCCCAAACGAATACCATTCATGACTTTGCAGGTATCTGGCAAGACTTGCAAGGGGATAATGAATTTGCGGCGCTCGATCGCATGCGTCATGAAGTCCCGCCCACGCCCCCCACCGAGGAACAGCTTGGATGAATTACCTGCTTGATACCGGGGTGCTATTGCCATAGATAGCGATTATGAGCGTGTACCAGGTTTGCGTTTGCAGCGTGTCTCCCCTGCTTCATAGCGTTAGGACAAGGGCACTCATCCAGCCCACCTCACCCCAGCCCCACAGTGCTCGGCCAGCGCCCCCAGCAGCGGCATCCCCACCAGCGCGGGGCGGTGGCCCAGGATGATCAGTTTGTGACGGGCGCGGGTGAGGGCGACATTCAGCCGCCGGGGATCGTCCAGGAAGCTGGAGAGGGGCGAGCCGTCCTGCGGCGGCGCGGCGATGACCAGCGAGAGGATGATCGCCGCCCGTTCGCCGCCCTGGAAGCGGTCCACCGTGTCGATGGTCGCGCCGCGCTGAATCAGCGATGGCACGCCTTCCGGCGTCTGCGTCTCGATGAGGTGGCGGATGCGGGCGACCTGCGCGCGGAAGGGCGCGATGACGCCGATCTCATTGGGGTCCAGCCCGCTATCGGCCAGGGCGAGCGCCAGCGCCGCCGCCGCTTGCGCCTCGGCCTCGTTCAGCTTGGCCACGAGGCTACCCTCATTGGGGGCGACATCGACCCAGACGAGCGGGCGGGCCGGATCGAGGATGGCGGCATAGCGGGTGGGGGTGATGGCGAGCGTCGCACTGGCGACCGAACCATCCGCGATGAGGCGACCGCCGTAGAACTGCTGGCTGGGAAAGGCGCAGATGTCGGCGTGCATGCGATATTGCCGTTTCAGCGCGATGATGGCATCCTCGGTGGCGCGGTCGCGCAGCGACTCGAAAAGCGATGTACCCAGGCCACCGATGCGGGCGGCTTCACTGTGCGCCGCGCCAGACAATGTGCCGGTGCGGGCATCTTCGCTCTGTACCAGCGGCGGCAACTGGCGCGTGTCGCCGACCAAGATGAAGCGTCGCCCCCAGCGCAGCGCCCCCAGGGCGGCGGGCACCGTCAACTGGGATGCCTCATCGATGATGACCACATCGAAAAGGGGCATGGTCGCCTCGACCTCGTGCGCCTCGGCGGACCAGGTGGCCACCGTCGCGGCGACCACGGGCGCGGCGCGCATCGTTCGTCGTACCTCCTCGGCGGGGGGATGCTCCTGCCCCGTGCGGGCGCGCGT
>JBBQSR010000466.1:0-3385 GCA_038234855.1 Ktedonobacterales bacterium
GAAACGGGTACTTGAAACAAGTGGCTGAATCCAGTAGTGATACGACACTTTCCTAGGGGCTAGCACTATAAGCCTCTCACTCCTGCGGGGTGTTGCCAGCGGGGCGGCGGGGGCTGTTGGGGAAAGCCCAGTTGCGGCGCGGCGCGGCGGGCGGCACCTTGGGTGCGGTGACGGGTGTCGCCCCTGGCGCGGCTTCAGGCGGGGCGACGGATTGCGCGTGGTCCGCTGCCGTCCCGACAGCGGGCATGATGGCGCTCGCCGCGACATCGGGGATGCGTGGCAAGCGCGATGGCCGGGGCTGCGCGGCCTGAGGCAGCGTCACCAGATGCTCATTGCGCTGCTCTAGGCTGGGGTCCAGCGCCGCCTTGCTATTCGTGGCGACGAAGCGGTAATTTTCGAGATCCAACTCGAAGCCGGGGCCAGCGAGGGTGGCGCGTGCCACGCCGCGCGTTGAGGGCGGCGCGATCTTGAGGCCCAGGCGGCGCAGGGGCGAACTGTCGCGCGGCAGCCAGAGGAGTTGCACCAGGATACGCAGTTCCTCGAAGGACAGCAGCGTCTTGAGGTTGGCGACGGAGCCAGCGGCGATCATGCGCTCCACCAGGGCATTGCGCGACGACTCGCGGTGGCGCACGGTTGGGTCATCCCCGGCGTCCCAGTCTTCGCTGGTGACGAGCGCGGGGGGCGGCGGGGGCGGCGCGGCCTTTTTGCGCGGCATGACGGATCGCCAAAAGGTTTCATCATCGACGAGGGGGAGCGGGCTGCCGCCCTTGTTTTCGAGCCAGCGTTCCAGCATGATGCTCTCGTCGGTGGTGGGCGCGCCCTGCACCCACAGGCCCGCGTGGAAGGCCCCCGAGGCGTTCCAGAGCCAGCGGCGTGAGATTTGCACCTGCTCATCGCCGCCGTCGGCCAGCAACCGCGCATGGCGGGTCAGTGCCTCGATGGCCTGGGTCTGTTGCAGCCGCAGCGCGATGGCCGCGTGGATGCGCTCGGTCAGTTCGACCAACGCCAGCGAGATGGCCCTCACGCCCTCGCGCCACGACCCCGGCCCCGTATCGGCCACCAGGCGCTCAAAGAGGGCGAGGTCGCGCAGCGCCTCGGTGCCGATGGCGTCTAGCCGTTCGGTGCGCTCTTCGTCGCTCTCGCCCAGGCCGACGCTCCACTCTTCCTCGCGGACGCGCAGCATCCATTGCAGCCGGCGGACGTTGTGGCCGTCGTGCGGCACGTCGCGCAGCCGTACCAGCCGTTCGCGCACCATCACCGCGCCCTCGTGGGCGACGCGGTAAAACTTCTCGTAGAGGATGCCCAGGCGGTCGGCGATGTCGGCCAGCGCCTCGGGGTGGTTCGGGTCGACGCGGATGGAGCGCAGCTCACGGGCGAAGTCGCGTGTCTCGCGGTTGACGCCATGCAGCGCCGTGCGTGCCGTCGTCCACGCGGTGAAGCAGCGCAGCGCGTCGGGGGTTTGCTCGCGCAATTCGGCCAGCAGCATATCTAGCGCGGCGGCGGCCTGGGCGAAGTAGTTCGCTGAGAGGCTGATGTAGCGGCGGCGCAGCGTCCGCTGGATGTCGTCCCAGTGCGGCAAAAAAACGCGCATCGGGCGGGCCAGCGAATAGTCGCGCTCGACGCTGCGACGGCGGCCTACGTCCATGCGGGCGCGCTCGGGGGCGACGGCGGAATCGACAACATCCCACGATTCCAACTGCCGGAGGATGTCGAGACATTCGCCGCGCAGATCCTCGGGAACGGTGTCGTCGCGCAGTCGCAGCACGGCCTCGACATCCGCCGCCAGTTCATCCAGCGAGATGCCGACCAGGCCGCGTGCCTCGTGCTCGCGCAGCGCCACCACGATGACTGAACGGCGCTGCAAGCGGCTCTCCGACTCATCCGCGACCAGGGTGCGCAGGAAGTCGGGGGGACCAGCCAGCAGCGCCCGCGCCGCCCGTGAAAGCTCGATGATGCGCTCATCGGTCATCGCCATCGCTGCTCGCCTCCCCCGCTGGATTGTCCGCTGCCCGGTGCCTGTAAAACGAGTATAGCACAGGAGGGGCGATCACGGCGGCGGCATAGCCCGATGAGCGGGGTCATCTACTCCGCGTTTTCGCTGTTGTCCTCGGGCTGGACGTGATCATTGGCGGCGGGGGGGGCGATCAGCAGTTCGCGAGCCTCGGCCAGGGTGATGTCCTCGGCGGGGACGACGATGTCGGAGGGCACGATCTCGGTGTAGCCGACCTTGGTGCCATGCTCACGGACGTAGGCGAGCAACGCATCGCGTGCGGCCATGAACTGCACCTGATCGTCGCCCTGCACCGCCGTCAGCAGGGCCTGGTCCAGTTGCTCGAAGTGGGCGCCCTCTGCGTCATCCAGGCGATATTGGTCTTCTTCCATCACACGGACGATCATGGGTTACTGCCCTCCTTCGGGGGGTGCGGCGGGGGGCGGCAGTTCGCGCGTCTGGCCCTCTTGCGCGGGGGGCAACTGACCCTGCACCGAGGCCTTGAGTTGGGCGAGCTGCGAATCGACGGCGGATTTATTGGAAAGCTGAGAAAGCTGGCGGTCGATGTCGTCCTGGCCGGGGGCACCCAGTTCGGGTAGTGTGCCCGAGTCGACCAACTGATCCATCGCCTGAGCGCGGGCTTGCATCTGCAAGACCTTGTCTTGGGCGCGCTGCACGGCCAGGTTCACATCGCTCATCTCCTCTGAGATGCCGGTGACTGATTCCTGAATCTTGACCTGGGCCTGGGCGGCGCTGTACTGCGCCTTGACCATCTCTTTTTGCGAACGGAAGGCGGCGACGCGCGCCGAGAGGCGGCGTTCCATATCCACGAATTTTTGCTGCTGCGCCTTCATCTGGGCGATCTGCTGGGCGAAGCTATCGACCTGGCCTTGCAGGGCGGCCTTGCGTTCGAGGGCCACGCGGGCGAGTTCGTCGTTGCCCTGCTGCACGGCGGCGCGCGCCTGGGTGTCGAGCTTGGCCATCTGCTGGTTCACCTGGGCTTGCTGCATTTCCAAGCTCTTTTCACTGGTGACGACATCGGCGATGCTGCGGCGCAGGTTTTGCAGTTGTTCCAGTTGCTTTTGATACGAATAGTCGAGGGTTTCGCTGGGGTTCTCGGCGCGGTCCATCGTCGCGCTGAATTTGGCTTTCAGAAATGTGCTGAAACGGGAAAAGAGGCCCATGGAAAGCATCCTCCTCAGTCGGAATGGCCAGAGAAGGGGGGCCATCTCTGGTTAGGCACAGGCATTCGTCACCATTCATGATACCGCGCCAGATGGATATCGACAAGTGACGCGCGACACATGACGCCGGTCATTTGCAGAGAGTTTACGCCTGGCCGGAAAAATCCGGCGCGGGGACGCTAGCAATCCACGTGCGAGGTCGGCTATAATG
>JBBQSR010000467.1:0-3380 GCA_038234855.1 Ktedonobacterales bacterium
GGCTGGCGTCGTCGTGGGACGCGCGCTTCCGCATGGGGCTGGCCGGCGCGCTGGCCTCGCTGGTGGTCATCGGCGGCGTCGGGCTGTTCCGCGAACGCCATCAGTTGCCGCCGCCCGCCGTCCTGAGCATCGCCTATTACAACGCGACGGCCCCCACCTCGGCGGAAAACCAAAACTTTGGCACGGATGCCTGGCAACTCGACTCGGGGGTCGACACGACCTTCATCCAGGGCTACGCGGGGATGGCCTCGGCGCTGCGGGGGCAGGCGGTGCCGCTCTACATCAGCACCAAGCGCAAGGTGGCCTATGACATCCAGGTTTATCGCATCGGCTGGTATCGCGGGCTGGGCGGACGCCTGATGCAGACGATCCACATCGATGCCGACCACGCGCAGGTGCAGGGCACATGGTCAGCGAAGGGCGGGCTGCAAAACTGCGCCTCATGCGACGACGCCAGCCTGGGCACGCATCTGCTCGACGCGCACTGGCAGGCTTCCACCACGCTCACCATCGGCAGCGATTGGACGACCGGCGTCTATCTGGTGAAGCTGGTGGCCAACACCGACACCCCACAGGCGGAATCGTACATCCCGCTGGTGGTGCGCAGCGACGACAGCAACTCCGACTTCCTGGTGAGCTTGCCCGTCAACACCTATCAGGCGTATAACACCTGGGGCGGCTACAGCCTCTATTCCCATGTGACGAGCGCGGCGGAGGTCCCCGATGACGAGGGTGGCAAGAACTTCGACGAGCGCGCCCGCCAGGTTTCCTTTAATCGCCCCTATGCTCAAGCGGCGGGCAGCGGCAGCTTCCTCGACTGGGACATCCACACGATCCGCTGGCTCGAACGCTCGGGCTACGACGTCAGCTACACCACCAATGTCGATGTGGCCGCGCGGCCCGAGGCGCTGCTGCACCACGCCGCCTACATCTCGGCGGGCCACGATGAATATTGGACGCTCGCCATGCGCGACGGCCTAGAGCGCGCCCGCGCCGCTGGCGTGAGCCTGGCCTTCCTCGGCGCGAACGATGGCTATTGGCAAGGGCGCCTCGAAAACGACGCCACCGGCACCCCTGGCCGCACCCTGATCTGCTATAAGGTGATGACGCTCAAAACCAAGGGCAGCGACGCGACGACCGACCCATCGCTCGATCCATTTTACGGCGACAAGACCGACAAGGCGAAACAAAAGCAGGTGACAACGCTGTGGCGCGACCCCATCCTGAATCGCCCCGAAAACGCGCTGCTGGGGCTGATGTATGCCAGCTACTTCAAGCCGAACCCCAATAACCGCTATCTGCCCGAATGGCAGGTGCGCGATGGCGACCCCGACGTGAGCGAAAAAGCGGCGAAGCTCAGCCAGGGCCAAAAGCTGCCGGGGGGTGCGCTCGGCTACGAATTCGATACCCTCCACGCCAACGGCCAGACGCCCCCGAACCTCGTTATCTTGAGCGAGTCGCAGGTGGTCGATTATCATGGTTACATCTTCACCGCCAGCAGCGCGTACTACCGCGACCTCTCGGGGGCCATCGTCTTCGACGCGGGCAGCATCTGGTGGAGCTACGCGCTGGATGAATTCAACTTCCCCGGCTCGGATCAGCAAAACTACATGCGCGGCAACCATGCCCTCGAACTGATGACGACCACCATCTTGCGCATGATGCTTGGCGCGGCCCATGTGCCCCCGCCCAACACCGTGTCGGTGGACGCCGCCCAATAACTCAGAGAGATCGCATCGGCTGCCCATGCGGCACCGATGCCCACGCACAGGCAAGGAGGTCGCCGCGTGAGATACCACACGCTACTCGTCGCAGCGTTGCTGGCTGGCATCGCCGTCGCGCTGACCCTGGGCACGCTCGTCGTTTTCGTCACGGGGCCACGCGGGGCGGCACAACCCGCGCCATTGGTGCTGCGGTTGCCCGCGACGCCGCTGAGCGTCGCTTCGCTGATCGCCCATGAGAACGCGCTCCCCGGCACCGAGGGCTGGCAGCTCGACGCGGGGACGAACACGACCTTCATCCAAGGGTACGCGGGGGCCGTCTCGGCGCTGCCCGGCGCGGTTGTGCCGCTCTACATCAGCACCGCCCAACCCAGCCACTACGATCTGGCGGTCTATCGCATCGGCTGGTATGGCGGCAAGGGGGGACGATTGCTGTACACCGAGCATGGCTTGGTCGGCGCGACACAGGGCACGTGGACGGCGCACACGGGGCTGGTCGGCTGCGCCACCTGCGCCCTGAACCCCACCACGCATCGGCTCGAAGCGCGCTGGAAGCAATCCGTCACGCTCGCCATCGGGGACACCTGGCCCAGCGGCGTCTACCTCATCAAACTCACCGCCGCACGGCACGGCGAATCATACATCCCCCTCGTAGTGCGCGACGACATGGGGGCGACGGCGGCGCTGGCGAGTCTGCCCGTGGCGACCTATCAGGCGTACAATGCCTGGGGCGGCTATAGCACCTATGGCCGCGTCGACCCCACCGGGCGGCTCAGCGAACCCGAGCGCGCGGTGGAGGCATCCTTTGACCGACCCTATGACCGCGCGGCGGGTGCGGGCGACTTCCTCAGTTGGGACATCCATCTGGTGCGGTGGATGGAGCGCACGAACCTGGATGTGTCGTACACGACCGACCCCGATGTGCACGAACACCCCGATCGTTTGCTAGGTCACCACGTCTTCGTGGTGCTGGCCCACGATGAATACTTCACACGCCCGATGCGTGACGCGGTAGAACGCGCCCGCGACGCGGGGGTGAGCCTCGCCTTCATGGGGGCCGACGCGATGTATTGGCAAAATCGCTACGCCACCGACTCTCTCGGCCAAACCGACCGCACGCTGATCTGTTACAAGGTGCTGAGCAATGGGCATGACGCCACCGAGTTGCCCACGCGCGACCCCTGGTATCGCCAACAGCCCGACCTGGTGACGTCGCAGTGGCGCGATGCCTTGCTCCAGCGCCCCGAGTCCGCCGTGATCGGCCTGATGTACGCGAGCATCATCGCCGACGACACCCACCCCGACTGGGTGGTCGCGGCCCCCGACACCGATCCCTTCTTGGCGGCGACCGGGCTGACGACCGACACGCACGTGCGCGGCGGCCTGTTGGGCTATGAATATGATGGCCTGGGTCCAGCGCAGGCGACCCCAGCGGGCCTGGTGATCCTGGCACGTTCGCGCGTCGTCTCGCGCTATGGGGCAGCTACCGCCGCACTGACGAGCTATTACCGCGCCGCCTCGGGGGCGCTGGTCTTCGACGCGGGTAGCATCTGGTGGGGCTGGGGACTCGACGAACTGTCGCCGCCAGGGGCACCGCAGCGCAACGTCCTGGGCGGCAGCCCCGCCATCGCGCAGTTGACGACCAATATCTTCAGCGCC
>JBBQSR010000468.1:0-3377 GCA_038234855.1 Ktedonobacterales bacterium
CATCATACGTAGGGCGGTTCCTTTCGCTGATTCGCGGGGAAACAGTGAGCAGCGAAGAAGCCGTGCCCACATACTGCCTATACACGACGCCCGCCCGGACGGATGATCTCTGCAAGGGGTCAACCCTACGCCCACACGCCATGGCAACGCGCCAGCCCAGCGCCAGTGCATCCTGCCATCGCGCAATTCGCCGCCGACCTGTAGCATCTATTTCCGGGAGATTGGGGGAGTAAGGGGAGCGAGAGCCAGTGGGTTGACCCGCTGGCTCGCTGTATACTTCGGGCTATTCCCCGCTCGCACCCGTGTCGGGGGAGCCCAGCAAGTCGGTCGCGCTGATCTCGGGCGCGCTGACGGGCGGGGGCAGCATCGGCCCAGTCGTGCGGGTAGGCGACGACGCGAGGTAGATCTGCTCCATCACCTTGCGGATCTGCAGCAGCAGTTGGCGCATGGCGATCAGGTCGGTGTCGACCTGGCGCATCGAGCGCGACGAGATGCCCAGTTGCTCTTGCACGGTGCCGGTGTCGCGCAGTTGCTGGCCGACCTCTTCGAGCATCTTTGAGAGCACGGCCCACACCGCGCGCAGGTGCGCCTGAGCGGTCTGGTCCATCGCGGCGGCCAGCGCGTCGGCGGGGACGTTCACCGACTGCGGCACGGTGGTCTGGGCACCCACGTCCTCAGGCCCCAGTTCAGTGCCATCCTGAATGGTGGGGATGGTGATGGTGACGCTGGGCATCACCTGCTGCACCTCGGGCGCGGCCAGCGGCTCGGGCGCGGCGATGCGCGCGTGGGCGCTGACCTCGGCGGGCAGCAGGGGGGCCAGCTCTTGCAGCGCCACATCGATGAAGCCTTTCAGGTGCTCGGCGTTGCCGAGGATCTGGTCGGCCTTGGTGCGCAGCCCGCCGATGGTGCCCAACGTCACCGAGATTGATTTCTCGCCGGTATAGGTCTGCTCGGCGGCGGTGTTGAGCCGATTGGCCGCGTCGATGGTGGCGTCGCGCATGAAGATGAAGCGCTGCTCCACGCCCTCTTTCGCGCGTTGCAGCGTGACGATAGCGCTGCGCAACAGGTTGCCCGTCGCGTTGGCTGGGGCAGGGATGTTCGCCAGCATCGGCGTGGGGGCGTTGTTGACCCCGCGCTCGGCCAGTTGCCCGGCCAGGTCCATCAGCAGCATCAGGTCATCGACCAGGCTCACCTGGGCGTGCTCCGACTCCGCCAGGGTGCCAAGTTGCTGCGCCAGCAGGTTGAAGGAATCCGCCAGGGGTCGCAGTTCGCCTTCGTTGATGGCGATACGCGTGGTGTAGTTGCGCGTCGAGAGCGCGACCAAACCCGTGGAGATGGTGCCGACCTGCTCACGCAGCCGATTCGCGCTCTCATCCACCGAGCGTTGCAGCGCCTCGAACTGGGTGGCGATGAATTCCTCGCGCCGCGCCTGGGCCAGTTCGCTGGAATAGTCCGAGATGAAGTGCGCTACCTGCCAGGCCATGAAGCCCGACAACGCCTGTAACCCCAGGGTGATGACCGCGAGATAATACACCGCCGAATCGGGGATCTCGGGCTTCGCCGTCAGGATGAGCGCGCCAAAGAAGAGCACCGCGCTGAAGGCGCTGCTGGCGACGCTCACCAACAACACCACCTCTGGCCCAAAGAGCAGCCCCGCGCTGAAGATCGTCAGCAAGAAGGGGAAGGTCGCCAGCCCCACCGGCAACACCTGCCCAGCGTGCCACACCATCTGCCCCGCCATATTCGCCGCTGTGACGGCCAGACTGCTGATGATGAGGACGCCGCGCGCCTGGGTGACATTCCCCACGATGTTGCGCACCCACGCGAAGCCAAAGGCCAAGAGTCCCGCCGCCAGCAACGCGATCTCGGTCGGCTGCACATGCGGCCAAAAGGCCAGCGGCACCGTCATCAGCAGCGCCGCCACCTGCAAGAAGATCAGGCGACCGACGACGCGGCCACGGCGCACATCGCGCTGCTCGAAATCATTCAGTTCGCGTTGAATGATGCTGGTCATGGTCGGGCGGTTAGGGTCGCCCACCCCACCTGGCGTCGCTAACACTGGCTCACTCGCTCTGCGTGTCGTCTGCATAGAACTATAACTCCCCGGCAGGTGCACCGAAAAAAGGGCACAACGATACCGTCTGTAGCATTCAGGCGCTTCTTGTTTAGCAATGGCATTCATTGTACGCCGCTCGATCTACGCTGGCAAGGAATGGTGGAACCGTAGTACCTTTTGCTCCGCATGCTTGACAGATTGGCTTCTCCCTGGCCCGCCATTGAGCGACTGCTTGATGCTGGCGCGGTTGACCATGCACGTTCATCTGCACGCTTGGCAGCATCGCTGAACGCGCCTATCCTCTGAGCAGTGCTCCGTTGGTCACGGAGACGGTCGGTAACGTTCTCTGATCAGCAGAAAGTATGGTGGCTGCGCATATGACACGGCAGGGCCTTTTGAAGAAACGCTGGTTCATGGCATGGGGAAATAGCGTCGCTCACCTGGGTAGCGCGGCCTAGTGCACGGCTACTCGTCCCCCGCCGCGTCGAAGCGCGGGCGGCGCTCGCCCTCTGGCTGCACCAGCACGCCGAGGCCGGGGAAGGGGTGGTGCGTGACGATGACCGACGCCTGCCGCCGCAGCACCTCCTCGACCAGGGCGCGGCGCGTGGCGACGGAGGTGATGGGAAAGTTATCGACCGCGCCGACCCAGTTGATGCGCTCCAGATGCGCGCCATGCAGCGCCGCATCGCCGGTGAAAAGGGCCGCCGCCCCGCCTGACTCGACCCAGACGCTCTGGTGCCCCGCCGTGTGGCCCGGCGTCGCCACCAGCCGCACCTCGGGCAGCACGCGCGCCTCGCCCTCCACCAGATCCAGCACCCCGCGCGTCAGCAGCGGCGTCATGTTGTGCTGCGGATAGCCCGGCGCGGTCAATGCATCAGGATGCGTGGCGTCGTCCCATTCGCGCCGCTGCACGATGTAGCGCGCGTTGGGGAAGGTCGGCACTGGCTCGCCCATGGGGTCGTCCGCTGGGCGGCGCGTGTTCCACCCCGCGTGGTCGCCGTGCAGGTGGGTATTGATGACGATGTCGATATCCGCCGGGGCCAGCCCGAGGCTCGCCAGTTGGTCCAGCAGTGACCCCTGGGGCCGCGTGACACCAAAGATCGTCATCTCTTTATCGCTGAGCTTGTCGCCATACCCCGTCTCGATCAAGATGCGCCGTCCACCCGCCACCAGCAAGACGCTGTTGAGCGCGAGCGGCAGCCGGTTCAGGTGGTCGGGCGCGACGACGCGCTCCCACACACTGCGCGGCACGCGGCCAAAGACCGAGCCGCCATCCAGCATGAAGAGGCCATCGTTCAGGATATAGCATTCCAGCGATCCG
>JBBQSR010000469.1:0-3376 GCA_038234855.1 Ktedonobacterales bacterium
AGTCGGAGTTGGTCGCGGGCTACCTGACGGAATATTCGGGCATGCAATGGGCCATGTTCTTCCTCGGTGAATATGGCAACATGCTCATCGTCACCAGTGTGGCGACGGCGCTCTTCCTGGGTGGCTGGTCCGGCCCCGGCGCGGACCTCGCCTTTTGGCACGCACATGTGTCGGCCAACCCCGGCGGCATCTTTTCCATCGCTGACCTGATCTTCAACCTGATCGGCGTCTTCTGGTTCCTGGTGAAGGTCTACATCTTGCAATCGATCTTCATCTGGATTCGCTCGACGCTGCCCCGGCTGCGCGCCGACCAGTTGATGCAGTTCGCCTGGCTGATCCTCATTCCGGTGACGCTCTTCAACATCCTAATCACCGCCGTCTTGTTGCTGGCCGTGCCCGATCCCTACAAGCTGTGGGTGACGGGCGGCGTCAACTGGCTGATGGTGATCGGCTATGTCTTCTTGCTGAGCCGTGCCATCGGCGCATCGCCCAAGGGTGTCTTGCCCCCCTGGGTGCAAGCCCGCAAGCGGATGGAGGCGGCAGGGCGCGCTGGCCCTGCCCTGGCCAAGCCCGGCGCTGCCCGCCCCGCGCTCCCCAGCACGACCGCTGTGGAAAGCGAGCCGGTTGGCACCCGCTGATAGCTGCAATGAAACCCGTCCGGCCCTTTTCCCCATATACGGAAAAGGGCCGGACGGGTTTTGTTGTAATGTTGCTTATATGCGATGGTGCTGGATGCATCAAATGAAATGCTATCCTCATGTCGATAGCGGGCAGGCGGTTAAAACCGCGCCTGAACGCTGCGGCGAGGGCGGGATGATCGCGCTATTTGGGACGGGATAAAAATTAGGGGGACACGTGGAACGTTTAAAAACGGTACTTGTTAAAATACTCTCGAAACCTCCAGGATGGGAAGCAGGTTTTTTTTTCCTCACTCTTCTCGTTATAGCAAGCTTTGTGCGGGGTGATTGGGTATGGGCATCGTTTGTTCTTTTGGTTGACGTATCAATAATAGCTTTGGTTTTCGTGCAAAGAAGGCAGAAGAGGAGTCCTTAGGATAAAATCTATGCTATTCAGCAATATATCGAAGTTATTAGGCCAAGTTATGCCCAAATGGAGTATAGCCGTCCTTGAAGGGGGAGCGCGAGGTAACGGCTCCCCCCTCGCCATTTGCGCCGCAGCCCCATCTTTGCTATCATGAGGGGCATCAGGGCAGGGGGAAAGAGGTGCGGCAATGCTAGCGACAACGAACGAGCGCGTGGCGGAGGTCGTGGTGGTGGGCGCGGGGCTAGCGGGGCTGATGGCGGCCCGCACCCTGCGCGCCGCTGGCGTGGATGTGTTGGTGGTCGAGGCGCGCGACCGCGTCGGAGGCCGCACCTATTCCACCCGCGCGGCGGATGGCACCACCGTCATCGACATGGGCGGCCAATGGCTCGGCCCCAACCAGCACCGCATGGGCAAACTGGCGCAGGAACTGGGCGTCACCACCTTCCTGACGCATGACGTAGGCAACAACATTCAGGTGGTGGCGGGCGAGCACCAGACCTATTCGGGGGCCATCCCCATGCACGACCCCGCCGTCACGATGGAGGTGGTGCAGACGATGCTCACCCTCAACATGATGGCCCATGAGGTCCCGCTCGATGCCCCGTGGACGACCCCCCGCGCGGCGGAATGGGACGCGCAGACGCTGGCGACCTGGATGGACGCGAACATCACCCAAGCTGGTGCGCGCGAATTGCTGACCATCGCCATCCGCGCGATCTTCGGCGCGGAGCCGCACGACCTCTCGCTGCTACATGTCCTTTTCTATGCCCACTCGGCGGGCAGCCTGAATGAACTGGTCAGCGTGACGCGTGGCGCGCAGGAAAGCCGCTTTCACCCTGGCTCACAGGCCATATCGCTGGGGATGGCGGCGGCGCTAGGCGAGCGGGTCATCCTGAACGCGCCCATCCACACCATCGCGCAAGAGGGCGCGGAGGTCCGCGTGGTGGGCGACGCGGTAACGGTGCGGGCACGCGCCGCCATCATCGCGCTGCCACCGCCGCTGGCCGGGCGGCTGCGCTACCATCCGGCACTGCCCGCGCTGCGCGATCAGTTGACGCAACGCACACCGATGGGCACCATCACCAAGGTGCACTGCCTGTACCCCACGCCATTCTGGCGCGACGCGGGCTATTCGGGACAGGTGACGAACTATGCGGGCGTCGTGGGCACCGTCTTCGACAACTCCCCGGCGGATGGCAGCGTCGGCGTGCTGCTGGGCTTCATCGAGGGGGATGTGGCGCGCGTCTGGGGCAGCCGCACACGCGACGAACGCCGCGCCGCCTTCGTCGCCGAACTGACCAGCTACTTTGGCGAGGCCGCCGCACACCCCACGGAATACATCGAGCAATCTTGGGCGGATGAGGAGTATTCGCGCGGCTGCTATGGCAGTTTCATGCCCCCCGGCGTGTGGACGGGCTATGGCCCGGCCCTACGCGCCCCCGTCGGACGCCTCTTTTGGGCGGGCACGGAAACCGCGACCGAATGGAGCGGCTATATGGATGGCGCGCTGCAATCCGGCGAACGCGCCGCCCACGAGGCTATGGTTGCCCTGGGGCTGCAAGCGTCATAGCATATGTTATGCTGCCTACACCAAGCGCGAAAGTAAGGCAACACCGATGGCTGCTGCATCCCGCAGCTACACCGCAGAGGAGTTTGCACTGATGCAACGCGATGATGTGCGGATGGAGTTGGTCGCGGGCGCAGTCTTCACATCGCCGCTGGCCTACACGGAGCATGGCAGCATAGCGGCGAATTTGACCGCATCGGTTGGCTGGTACATTCATCACCATCAGCTTGGCGACGCGTATATGCGGACGGGGTTCATCACCGCCCGCGAACCCGATACCGTGCTCGCGCCGGATATCGCGTACATCCAGGCAAGCCGGGTCCCTGCACCGGAGCCGCCCTTTTGGGGGCGCGTCGTTCCAGATCTAGTTGCGGAGGTCATTACCGCTGGCGACCGCATCACCGAGATTGATGCGAAAGTCGCTCTGTGGCTGGCAGCGGGAGTGCGGCTCGTCTGGGTCGTCTGGCCCCAGATCCGCATGGTGCGTGTCTACGAACCACCAGCACCTGTACAAGAAATCGACGACACACAGATGCTGACGGGGGGCGCGGTGTTGCCAGGCTTCACCATTCCCGTCGCGGAAATTTTCGGCTAGACTAAAAAGGGGGACAGCGATCCATGGCGACACGCGAAGAACTGCGCGAGGCGCTGGATGACTATGTGACCCAGGCGAGCAAGAGCCAGCGCGTCCAACAATCGCTGAAGGGCTGGAACTGCGTCATCTACATCGAGGCGACCGATATCGGCGCGGGCTACACCATGACC
>JBBQSR010000470.1:0-3369 GCA_038234855.1 Ktedonobacterales bacterium
ATATTGATCGACCGGGGGCGCGGAGTCAGGCGGCGGCGGGCCGAAACGTTGGCGCGGCGGGGCACTGGCCGTGATGACCCCCGGTGCCCCCCCATGATTGTTGGCATAGCCGCCATTCCCGTTGCGCAGCGGGCGGCGCGGCTCGGTCGGGCGCGTGATGCGCGGGGGGGTGGCCTCTACCGCGACAGGCAAGGGTGCCTCTTCCACGTCGGGGAAGAGCGATTCGTGGGCGTCGGCTTCCTTGAGGGGCTTGTTCGCGGTCGGCTGAATGGTGATGCGCACGGCCTTGACGCCGACCACGTCCGACAGCGCCCGCTCGACCAGGCTCAAGAAGCGTTTACTGATCTGCTTGGTCGCCGCAGAGCCAGGCAGGTGCAGCACATATTGCTCGGGCGAGACCGAGGAAATGAGCCGACCGCGCCGCAGCAGCCCCAACGTCGCGCCGGGCAGCTCTTTGGTGAGGCGCTCTAGCGTCATCGCCCAGATCTCTTTATCCATCGTCTGTCGCCTACCTGCCCTTGTTGGGGTGATTTCGCCGCGCGTCGTCGTTCGCGGCCCATGTCGCGAGCGTACCGATCATTTTACCAGACCCGTACCGTCGCGACAAGGGGAGGGCGCGCGAACACGCCCCCAGGCGGTCTGGCCGCCCAACGACGCTAGCCCATTCGCCTCACTTGACCAGCGCGATGCACTCGATCTCGAAACGTGCGCCGCGTGGCAATTGATGCACCGCCACGGTGGAGCGCGCGGGGGGGGCATCGGTGAAATACGTCGCGTAGATCTCGTTCATGGTGGCGAAGTCGTTCATATCCACCAGGAAGACGGTCGTTTTGACGACGTGCGCCAGGTCGCTGCCCGCCGCTTCGAGTACGGCGCGCAGGTTGTCGAGGCCGCGCCGCACCTGGGGCACGATGTCGCTGACATCGACCAGCGCGCCCGTGGCAGGGTCTAGCCCCACCTGCCCCGAGGCATAAACCATGCCGCCCGCGAGGATCGCCTGGCTATCTGGGCCGAGCGCCTTGGGAGCCTGCTCGGTGTGCACGACACCACGTTCATTCGCTGCCATTGCCGAGACCTTCTTTCCTACCAACACTATAGCGCCCCTGCCAAATGACGGCGCGCTTGGCGCTCCGCGTATCTTGGGTAGTGACAGGCCGCACTTGATCGATTTCCTTTTATCAAGGGGAAGGGGACACCGAAAGTGGAATCACCCACTCCATTCTATAACGCCGGGACGGGGGAGCGTATCGCGGCGCGGCTGGCGCGTGCCCGTACCCGCTTCGTGCATCTGAACCGCAGCAAGCAGGGTGTGCTGATGTTGCTAGGGCTGCTGGGCGCGCTAGTGCTGACGGGGACCTTCGCCTATGCCATCACGCCAGATGTGGCGACCAGCGTGCCGGTCGTGGTGGGGCGCACGGCGACGCCCAGTGACGCGCCCTTCACCGGCTCGTATGTGCTGACCGATGGCCACACACAAGCGCAGATCTTGACCCTGCATGCCTATCATGGGGGCTTCACGGGGACCTTGCAGACGCTAACGTGCCAGGGTGGGCCACACACGACGCAAGAGATCGTGACGGGCACCCTGGCGGCGGATGGCGCGCTACGGCTGACCATGTCGGTGCCGACGCGCGCCCACAGCACCCAAACGACCTATCGGGTGCTCCGCGACGCCAATGGCACCGCCCTGGTGTGGCAAGATCCGCAGCACCCCGCGCAGGCGCAACCGTGGACACGGCTGGACCTGCCCGTGGCGCAATATATCGCGGGTTGGTGCTGAGGCAGGCAACACATTCAGGAGGTGATTGAGCGGACTGGCGGTGAAAACCGTGCCAGCCCCCTCAACGCATCAGGCGTCTTCGTCATCCGCCTCATCGTCGTCGAAGTCAGTTTCTTCGTCATCGTCTTCATCGTCGGCGGGGTCATCGATCCAGTCGTCGTCATCTTCTTCGGGTTCGGGGGTGCGCCACAGGGCGTCAGCGTCGGTGGACATGGGGGAGACACTCCTTGCGATGTGTGTTGGTGGCGTGTGGTCATTCATGCACGGTGTCGATGTTCCAGCGCGTCTCGGGGGGCACACGGCGCTTGAGGTCAGCCAAGAAGTCCTCGAAGCCCGGCAGGTCGTCACGGTAGACGATGAAGGAGCGATGCAACCCCTTGGCCCCCACGCGCTTATAGACCGATAGCGCAATCGGCAGGCCATTGGGGAAGCGATCTTCTTTCACCTTCACCAGGTTGGGCCAGGTGATCTCGACGCGCTCCATCCCTTGCTCTTCGCGGCGCAGCGCGTCGGGGGCCAGGGTGATGCGAAAGGGCGGCGGCGCGACGATCCGCAGATAAGCGATGAAGCCGCCGATGAAGAGCGCGCCGATGATGGTGCTGACCACCACCGACACGCCCTGCTCCGCCGCCACGAAGATGGTGAAGGCCGCGAGCAGCCCCAAAAAGAGGCCCGTGCCGATCTTGCGGTTCGTGGTGATGCCAGGGCTGGCATACACGGCCTCGGCGGCAGCGGGGGCCTCGGGTGGCATGGTCGCATCTGACAAGGGCACACTGATCTCCGGCTGGCTCATCGCGGGGTCCTCGCTCTACACGTGGGGTGATGTTCCCCTATAGTGTATCCGATGGGCACGTTCCAGTGCATCTCATGGCCCCTTTTGCCCTACATCTGCGGGGGATTGTTGATCAGGTTACGGCCCTTGATACGATTGTTGATGATGCCGAGCACCGCGATGACGATGACGGCAAAAATGGTGGCCACGATGGCATAATAAAAGCTCTTAAGAACTGGATCTTTGGTATTGAAAAGCGGAACGGTAGGCAACCAAGTAGAAATTGCGTTGTTCCATGCCAGCGCGGCAACGAAGCCAACCGCCGAGGTGAGCAAAGCGACCACCGTCGCGACAAAATTACTGGCGGTGTCTATGCTGCGGCGCACCTGTTGCTGCGCCATGGTGGAGGCGAGGCGCTGCATCTCTTGCACCTGTTCGGGCCGAAAGCCCAGGCGCTCTAGGCGGCGGCGCGACTGTTCGGGAGTCTCGTTAGGGAGCGTGGAGGGATCTTGCGACATACGAATCTTCACTCCTGCTGATGCGATGATGGCGGTGACGGAGGGCACCGATGCCCCGCGCGGTACGCACAGTATCGGCGATGCGGCCTCTGCGCGTCAAGGGTGGGCTACCGCCCGTTCATCGATCAAAAACGACCATCCGCTCCGAAAGGGGGCGGATGGTCCCCGAGTGTGAGCGAATTCATATCGTCTCAGCGCGACGACACTACCGGGGTGTGGGCATCGCGACCGCGTGTGGGGCGGGCAGCGGCGTCGGCGCGTGCCAGCGACGCGGGGCGCGGGGCAGTTGCCAGGCTGGG
>JBBQSR010000471.1:0-3363 GCA_038234855.1 Ktedonobacterales bacterium
CGCCGGGGCCGGGGCAGGCGACATTCTCGATCTCCATCAGGTCGTCGCGCGAGATCTTGCCCGCCGCGAAGGAGCCGATGGCCTCATAGACATCCTGAATGGTGACATCGCGGTCGCGATAGCGCCCCGGCGCGATGGACCCGCCATAAAACATGATGCCGGGGATGTCGAGCCGCACCAGCGCCATCATCGTCCCCGGCATCGTCTTGTCGCACGCCGCGAGCGCGATGATGCCATCGAAGTAATTCGCCCGCGCGACCAACTCGATCGAATCGGCGATCATCTCGCGGCTGACGAGCGAGGCTTTCATGCCCTCGGTGCCCATGGTGATGCCATCCGAGATAGAGATGGTGTTGAATTCCAGCGGCGTGCCCCCGGCGGCGCGGATGCCCGCCTTCACCTGCGCGGCGAGGCGGCGCAAATGAAAATTGCAGGGGCCGATCTCCGTCCAGGTGTTGGCGATGCCGATCAGGGGTTTCCGCAGGTCGTCGTCGGTCAGCCCCGTCGCCTTCAGCATGGCCCGCGCCGCCGCGCGATCCGTGCCCTCCAGCAGCGTGCGGCTGCGGGGGGCGGCAGGGGGGGTAAGCTTCTTTTTCGCCATGGGTGGTGGTGTGCTTCCTTTCGGTTGGTGGGGAGGGGCTGGGGGTGGGGCTATCCCTCCCTTACCCCTCAGCGTATACGGGCGTACACCACTCGGCGTAGGTGGGGTCGTTGCCACGGGCGGCGGCCAGGTAGCGCTGTTGCAGGGCCATGACGAAGGGGCCGGGTTCGCCGCTGCCGATGTTGCGGCCCTCTAGCCGGGTGATGGGCGCGATCTGCACGCCCGTCCCGGTGAAGAAGAGTTCGTCGGCATCGAAAAGCTCCGTGCGGCTGATGGCGCGCTCGACGGTGGGCATGCCGAATTCGTGGGCGGCCATATCCATGATGGCGGCGCGGGTGATGCCCTCCAAAATGTCATCGGCGATGCGGGGGGTGCTCAGTTCGCCACGGCGCAGCATGAAGAGGTTGCAGGAACTGCCCTCCGAGACGGTGCCAGACTCTGTGAGGAAGATCGCTTCATCGAAGCCCGCCGCGTGGGCATCCTCCGCCGCCAGCACGCTGTTGACATACGCGCCCGTGGTTTTGGCGCGCAGGGGCATGGCGTTGTTGCTGACGCGCCGCCACGACGACACGCAGACATGCAAGCCGCCGCTGATATCCACATAGTCGCCCATCGGGAAGGCGAAGATGGTGAGGGCGTCCTCTAGCCCGCCCAGGACGAGCTTGATGGTCGCCTCGGACTTGAAGGCCAGCGGGCGGATGTAGACGTCTTGCCGCAAGTTTTGGCGGCGCAGCAGTTCGACGGTGATGGCGCACAGTTCATCCACCGATTCGCGGACGGGGATCTTGAGCAGGTTGCGCGAGCGGGTGAAGCGTTCGTAGTGTTCGCGCAGTTTCAGGACGTGCAGTTGCTCGGTTTCGGCGTTCCAATAGGCGCGGATGCCCTCGAAGCAGCCGGTGCCATAGTGCAGGGCGTGCGTCGCGACGCTGACATTCGCGTCGCGCAGCGGGATGATCTTGCCACCGAAATAGGCCAGGCTCTCGCTGGTCTGCATGGCGGGGGCTTGGTCCACCTTCGGTTGCGGGGCAGCTTTGCGGGGGGGCGTGATGGATTGGGTCATGCGCGGGGTCCTCTTATTCTGTTGGGGTGGGGTCGGCGGGCACCTGGCCCGCGCGTTGCAGTCGTGCGCGCGTCGCGGCGATGAGGCCGCCCGCGCTGATGATGTCGAGGATCGATTGGGGGTAGGTCTGCGCTTGATAGGTCTGGCCTGTCGTCGCGTTGGTGATGACCCCCGTCGCCAGATCGACCTGGATGGTGTCGCCCGCCGAGGTGCCCGCCACGGCGGCGGGGCACTCCATGATGAGCAGACCGATGTTGATGGCGTTGCGAAAGAAGATGCGGGCGAAGGATGACGCGATGACGATCGACACCCCCGCGCCCTTCAGCGCGATGGGGGCGTGCTCGCGCGACGAGCCGCAGCCGAAGTTGTTGCCCGCGACGACGACATCGCCCGCGCGCACCTCGGCGGCGAAGGTGGCGTCGATGTCTTCCATGCAGTGCTTGGCGAGTTCCACTGGATCGCTGGTGACGAGATAGCGCGCGGGGATGATGACGTCCGTATCGACGTTATCACCATAGACCCAGGCACGCCCCGCCAGCGTGGTCGGGATGGATGGGGTTGCGGTTGACATCAGACCAGGACCTCCTCACGCATGACTTCGGCGGGGCTGGCGACGCGCCCCAACAGGGCCGTGGCGGCGGCGACCGCTGGGCTGGCCAGGTAGACCTCCGCGTCACGGTGGCCCATGCGCCCACGAAAATTGCGATTGCTGGTGGAGACGCAGCGTTCGCCCGCGCCCAGCACGCCCATGTAGCCGCCCAGGCACGGCCCGCAGCCGGGCGTCGAGATGACCGCATCGGCGTTCTGGAAGATTTCGAGCAGCCCTTCGCGCAGCGCCTGACGCTCGACCTCCACCGAGCCGGGGATGATGATGCAGCGAATGTTCGGATGGATCTTGCGGTCGCGCAAGATCGACGCCACCACCCGCAGATCCTCGATGCGATTATTGGTGCAGGACCCGATGAAGACCTGATCGATGGGGTCTTTGTCCACCTGACTGACGGGCTTGATGTTGGATGGCTCGTAGGGGCAGGCAACCATCGGCTCCATGCCCGTGATGTCGAATTCATAGGTCGCGGCGTACTGAGCGTCGGGGTCGCTGGTGACGACCTCATAGGGCCATTTGGCGCGCGGCTGCACGAAATCCAGCGTCTTTTGATCGACGGGGAAGAGGCCCGCGTCCGCGCCCGCCTCGATGGCCATATTCGCCATCGTCAGGCGACCCTCGATGGTGAGGTCGCTGATAGCCTCGCCACTGAACTCCATCACCAGGTTGCGCGCGCCATCGACGCCGATGCGACCAATGGTCTGCAAGATGAGGTCCTTGGCGCTGACCCACGGCTGGCGCTGGCCATGGTAGACCAGCTTGATGCTGCCAGGCACGCGCAGCCACACCTCGCCCGTCGCCATCGCCACGGCGACATCGGTGGACCCCATGCCCGTGGCGAAGCAGCCCAGCGCCCCATAGGTGCAGGTGTGCGTGTCGCCGCCCACGATCATCTGGCCGGGCACCACCCAGCCCTGCTCTGGCATGACGACATGCTCGATGCCGCCGCGCCCGATCTCGTAATACACGACCTCTTGTTCGCGGGCGAACTTGCGGAAGATGTTGGCCTGTTGCGCCGCCTGGATGTCCTTCGCCGGGGTGAAGTGGCTGGAGACGAAGATCACCCGCCCGCGATCAAAGACCCGCTCCACGCCG
>JBBQSR010000472.1:0-3357 GCA_038234855.1 Ktedonobacterales bacterium
TAGGAATGGAACGGATTTTGGGTGGCACTTTGGTGGGGGTCTTACCACCCGCCCTAGCGTTTGGGGCTGATTTCGTGCTCACAATCCCTGGCACGCAGCGTTTCACAGCGCTAGAGGATGTGAAAGACGCGATCTTGCAAATGGCCTAAAAGAGAGGGGCACACGCGAGAAATGCAACGCTAGCGCGGTAAGCCAGAGCTTACCGCGCTAGCGTTGCCCCACTCCCCAACAACTTACCGATGGGTGAAAAAAAAAAAACGGCGTAAGGTGAGCAATAGCCACGGCGACTTATAATCATGAAGAACATGATGCGGCGAGGTGGCAAGCGTGGTGAAGAGTAGCAGCGAATCAGGGGTTTCCCGGTGGGATGCGACCTTCGCGCAGTCACGCCCGCGCCTCATACGGCTGGCCCACGCCCAGGGGGTGCCGCCAGATGCCATCGAGGATGTCGTCCAAGAGACGTGGTTCGAGGCGTGGCGCGCGCGCGATTCGCTGCGCGATCCGGCGCAGGTGGTGGCGTGGCTTGATGGCATCGCTCGCCATGTGTGTCAGCGGTTTCACCGTCGCCATGGGCGCAGCGAACACTTCGAGATCGCTGGCGACCCCGACGAGGCATTGCAGCTCGTGGTGGATGAGCAGGGGACCGACCCCATCGAGACGCTGTGGCAGGCTGACCAACAGCGGTTGCTGGATCAAGCACTGGGCTATCTCGCACCTGAGGCGCGTCTGCTGGTCGTAGGCCATTACCTCGCGGAGATCCCCCAGCGCGAACTCGCTCAACGGTTGGGGCTGTCGCTGGGCGCGGTCGAGCTGCGGCTGCATCGCACGCGCAAGCAGTTGTTGCGGATTTTCGCGACGAACTTGGCGGCAGAGGCTCGCGCGGCGGGCCTCACGCTCGACCCCGATCAGGTCACGGGGTGGCGCGACACGCGCATCTGGTGCCCCTATTGTGGGCAACGGCACCTCGAAGGGCTGTTCGAGCGGCACACGGCAGCGCAGCAGGTGCTGCGGTTGCGCTGCAATGCGTGTGGGCATACGCAGATCAGTTCGCTGGGGTACCTCGATCTCAGCGATCAGCGCACCTTTTTGCCCGCCGCCAAGCGCACCGCGAAAATGGCCGGGGAATTCTATGCTCAGTCCCTCGCGCAGGGTGGCTGGTGCCGCTGCTGGCAGTGCCAGCAACCCGTGCCCCTGCGCCTCGTCAGCGGTGAGCATTTCGCGCCGCATGGGGGTGCGCAGAGCAGCCTCGTGTGGCAGTGCCCGTGTGGTGCGTCGCAATCTTCCGCCGCGATCGTCGCCTTTGGGGCCAGCGCGCGGGTGCGGGCCTTCCTCTTTCAGCCGGGGCGCTGCGTCATCGGCCCCGAAGCGGAGATCACCCATGCTGGGCAGACGGTGCGGCGTTTTCGTCTGCTGCACCGTGACACGGATCGCGTGCTGGATATCATCGCTGACCCAGAATCCCTCGCGGTGCGCGACATCCTAGAGTATCGCGCCTAAGCCTAGCCCTCCTATCCCTCCATTCAGCCTGAAAAATACGACAAGGCAGGACCGATCATGTCCATTGCGCCGCAGACCGATGCGCTCACCGCGTCGCCACGGTCCTTAGCCCGTAACCCGTCATTCACCTGCTATTGGATCGCCCAGACCAGCATTGCCCTGGGCGAATCCGTCACCAGCCTCACCTTGCCGATTCTCGTGCTCACGACGACCGGCTCGGTGGCACAGATGGGGATCATCACCGCCATCATGGGGGCAGGGCGGCTCATCGCCAATCTGCTCGCGGGGCTTTACGTCGATAGGTGGGATCGGCGTGTGCTGATGCTCCTCTGTCAATCGCTGATCGTGCTGCTCTATGCCACGATTCCGTTGACGTGGTGGCTCAGCGGGCCGCAGGTTGGGCTGCTCTATGCGGTCACGGGGCCGATCGCTTTCTTGGGCTCGACGCAATTGGTGCTCGGTGGCACGGCCCTGGTGCAGATCGTCACGCGCGAACAGATCGAGCGGGCCAACAGTCGTCTGCAAACGACCCTGGCCCTCTCCGTCTTGGTGGGGTACCTCATCGCCGGGGTGAGCATCGGGCGCATTGGCCCCGCGCTGACCATCGCCGTCGAGACGCTCACCGATGGCTGCGCGCTCATATTGCTGGCCTTCGTGCGTTTTCGCCCAATGGCCGCCGCGTCAGCGCGCCCGCGCACTGGCTGGGGCGGCACCTTCGCGGGGTTCGGGTACATCTGGCGCGATCCGGTGCAGCGATGGGTGATCCCCATGCGCGGGTTCATCGTTGGGCTGACGGCGGGCGCGCTGGATCTGCTCATCTTTCGGCTCGAACACGAGCTGCATCAGTCCCAATCCAGCGTGGCGTACCTTTTTGCCCTCGCCACGCTGGGGGGCATCGCGGGGGCCGTCCTCTTTCCGCTGCTGCGGCGGCGATTGGGGTTTGGCGTCACCTTCCTGGGGAGCCTGGTGGTCGAGGGCCTGGTTTTCACGGCATTTGGCATCAATGATGGGCTCGTCATCGCCATCCTCTTGGGGATCGGCTATGTATGGAGCGATACCCTTTCGCTGCTCGCCGCCATCTCGCTGCGCCAAAAACGGACGGAGGAAGCCTACCTGGGGCGCGTCACCGCGAGCTATCAGTTGATCATCTGGGTGACGACGCCCATCAGTGCCGCACTCGTCACTGGCCAGGCACAACGGATCGGCGCGGGGGAGACGATGATCGGCATGGGCGGCCTGATCATGCTGGTGGCGCTCATTAGCTCGCTGACCCCCGCCCGCGCCGCGCTCAGGTGACGATGTCCCCTGGCTGGTGTGTCGGGGCAATGTTTACGGGATCGGTGGCGCATGCGGCCTCTGGGGCACAATGCGTACTCGTGTCAGATCCAGCCTTGTTGCGTGGCGAATGCCACCGCCGCCGCCCGCGAATCGACCTGCAACTTGAGGAAGATGCTCTCCAGGTGGGCTTTGACGGACCGTTCTGAGATGCCCAGGCTGCGGGCGATCTCTTTATTGCGCTCCCCGTGCGCGACGCACGCCAGCACCTCGATCTCGCGCGGCGTGAGGTCCGCAGTGGGCGTGGCGGGGTCGTGGCGCAGCATCAGCCGCGCCAATTGCGCGGGTTGCAGCAACATCTCGCCACGCGCCGCGACCCGGATCGCCGCCAACAACGTCTCGCGATCTGTATCCTTGACCAGATAGCCGCGCACCCCCGCGCGCATCGCACGGGCCAGCAAGGCATCTTCATCAAAGGTCGTCAGGATGATGACCGCCACCTCAGGCCACTCACGCTGCAAGTGGACCAGGGTTTCAAAGCCATCCATGTGCGGCATGCGCAGGTCGAGCAAGATGACCGTGGGG
>JBBQSR010000473.1:0-3351 GCA_038234855.1 Ktedonobacterales bacterium
CGGCCCGGTGCCACGCCCGCTCCCCGCTGGCGTCCTGTGGCGACTGCGCGCCGAGCAGCCCGCCGTTGATGCCTTCCTGGCCGCGCTCGAAGACGACCTGGATACCCCGCGCGCCATCGCCACGCTCGACGCCCTGGCGCACGACCTGCTGGCCGGCACATTCCCCCCCGAGGCCGCGATGATGAATCGCCAAGTCGTGCGCGCCGCCGCGAGTTTGTTGGGGCTGAGGTTGCATCGTGGCGAATGAGGCCCTGCCCCATGTCGAGGAGCGCGACGGACGCAAGGCGCTGGTCGTGGGTAACTATGTGCAGTCCGTCTCCGTCGAGAACGATCACCCCTTCGATGTGTGGGATGCCTTCATTCCCCGCCATCGCCTCCCGTGGCGCGCGTTGATCTTGGGCGCGGGGGGCGGCACCATCGCTACCCTGCTGACGCGCCGTTGCGGGCCGATCCGCATCGTCGCCATCGAGCGCGACGCCGAGGTGGCGCGGCTGGCCCGCGACGAATTCGGTCTGGCCCGCCTCGACAATGTGGAGCTGATCGAGGCCGACGCCTTCGCCTGGGTCGCGACCTGCACCGAAACCTTCGACCTGATCTGTGTGGATATGTATGTCGCGGGCGAGATCGCCCATGGCACGCTGGCGACGGCCTTCCTGCGGCAGATCGCGGCGCTGCTGACGCCAGGGGGCGTCGCGGCCTTCAACCTTTTCCTCACTAAACGGCTGCCCGAGCAGACACAGCGGATCGAGCGTGTCTTCAACATCATCGACCGCATCCAGGTCGGTGGCAACATCATCGTCCACGTGATGCGCGATTGAGCCGGAAGATGGATGCAGGTGCCCCCATGTGTGAGGTCGAGATCGTGGTGCATCCGCGTAGCCATTGGGCCAAGGCGGCTTTCACGGATGATGTGTTGCACGTCTGGGTGTTTGCTCCCCCGCTAGAGGGTGCAGCTAACGAGGCGGTGATCGCGTTATTGGCGCGGGTGCTCGGCATCCCTCGCCGTTACATTGCTATCACGCGCGGAGCGACGAGTCGTCACAAACGCGTCGCCATCGCTGGGCTGAGCCTGGCTGAGGTGCGGGCAAAGACCGGGGAATGATCGCCCGCCTCACCGCAGCGTGGTTTGCAACATCGATTGCTTGAAATGGAAGAGCAGCAGCAGTTCCGTGACGGCCAGCGCGACCGCCAACGCGAAGATCGGCAGCGCCTGGCGGTACGTCGCGAAGCGCCCGACACGCCCCGTCAGGGCCAGGGTGAAGGTGAGGTTGATGAGCGTCAGCGCCAGCACCACCCCCGCCGAACTGAGGATCGCCAGCGGGTACAGCAGCCACCCCCACTGCGTCGCCACCAGCGCGAAAGCCAGCAGCAGGAAGGGCGCGAGGCCCAACAGGAAACGCGGCGAGCGATACGCGGCACGCGGGTCGGGGGTGCGCCAGAGCACGCCATTCAGCGTCGGCAGCAGGAAGGCGGCCATCGTCGTGCCCGTCAGCAGCCCCGTCGTCAGCCGCAGCAGATTGTTGGGCTGATAGAGATGCGGCGCATGCAGATCGAGCAGGAATGAGTTGATGCCGTCGATGCCAAGCAGACCGACGAAGCCGAGCAGCGCCACCGCTAGCCAGCCCGTCGGCAAGCGCGCCGTGCGACCCATCCCCCGCGCGAAAAGCGCGATGGCCCCGATGCTGAGGCCCAGATAGATCCCCGTGTTGCGCGCGCACAGCGGCAGCCCCTGACCACCCGGATAGAACATGTGCGTCGGCAGTTGCGCGCAGATGCCCCCCACCAGCACGCGCAGCCGGTCGATCATCGCCGCCCCCGGCCAAAACGCCAGCGCCAACAGCGCCACCGCGAAGCCGCCCAGCAGCGCGACCACCAGCCACTGCGGTGGATCGCTCGCCATCGGCTCCTCAATAAACTGCACGTCATCGCGCTCGATGAGCCGTTCGCTGCTGATGGCCATTGCTGTTCCTCGTTTCGCGTGCTTGCTAGCTGAGACGGTCTGATGTGGGAAAGGTCAATTGTGGGATAGCATCCCAATCTTGCTCGAACAAGGGTACGCCATCTACCCACGACGATAGCCAGTGAGAGAGCGATGGCGATTCGGGCCAAAAATACCCCATGTAAGTCCTCACAATAGGATAGTCTGGTTCACCTAAACAGTCAAGGCAGGAATAGATATTGCATCCCCAATGGTTGATGATCAGCATACCCGTCGGCCAGTGGGAGGGGATGAAATGCTCGTCGGGCCACTGTTCATCTGTGGCACCACAATGCTCTTGATAGGTGGTAACTAAGGAATTTTCTCGATCGGGATCATGCTTCCATGCGGAACGGGGCACATTCAAGCGAAAGAGTCCATAACCAGGACCAAACCCACCATCCCCGACGATTCGATAGATATCTTTCAGCAAGGGCGGCAGATAAAATCCGAGCGCTTCTTCGGCTTGCTCGATCTCATCTGCTAATATAGGCGCGTAACGGTGTTTTGGCGCGAAACCATACTCGCAGTCGGGCTGCATATCCTTCTCTATGTGGGTCAGCAATCGTTCGATGAGACGATTGTTTTGGTCATCCATCGTCATAGCCCCGGCAGGCCGAAGGTGAAGTAGTGGTTCAGGTAGATCAGCCAGCCGTTGAAGATGAGGAAGCCCATCAGGGCGATGACGATGCCCGTCACGCGCTCGATGGTGCCCAGGTGCGGCGTCAGGCGTTTGAGGAAGCGGCGCGACTGTGAGAAGGCCGCACCCATGATGATGAACGGCACGCCCAGCCCCAGCGAATACGCCGCCAGCAAGATGATGCCTGCGCCGAGCGTGGTGGACTGCGCCGCCAGCACCAAGATGCCCGTCAAGATGACGCCGATGCAGGGCGTCCACCCCAACGCGAAGATGAGGCCGATGAGGAACGACGCGCCATAGCCACGTTGCGTCGGTCGCCACGTCACCCGCCCCTCGCGGTACAGCAGGGGAATCTTGATGATGCCCGCGAAGTGCAGCCCCAGGACGATCATGATCAGCCCGCCGACCTCGCTGATCCCCTGCTGATGCGATTTCAGGAAGCCGCCCAGCACGCTGGCCGAGGCCCCCAGCGCGATGAAGGCCGTGCTGAAGCCCCCCACGAAGGCGAAGGAGTGCCACAGCGCCGGACGCCGTTGCGCCAGGCCGAGCGTCGCGCTGCCATCTGCGCGCACCTGCATCGCGGGCTGCGCGTCCATCTGCGCTTCCAGCACGCCGGGGCCGACCAACTGCGCCAAGTACGACGGCACCAGTGGCAGCACGCACGGCGACAGGAACGACGCTAGCCCCGCCACGAAGGCGAGGAAGATATTCAGATTGCCCATGCCCCATCCTT
>JBBQSR010000474.1:0-3349 GCA_038234855.1 Ktedonobacterales bacterium
GCCACCCCGACTATCTGCCGATGCTGGTGCGGCTACTCGACATCCACCCTGGCATGGCGGTGGTTGATGTGCAGTGCGGCGCGGGATTCTACACCCGCCTCATCGCCAGCCGCACCCAGGGCGAGGGCCGCGTGATGGGCATCGACGCCGACGCCGCGCTGCTGGGCAACGCGCAGCAACTCACCATCATCGAGGGCTGGGAAGAGATCGTCACCTTTCGCCAGGGGCCGCCGACGGCGCTGCCCATCGGCGACGCGGTGGCCGACCTGGCCTTTGGCAACAGCACGCTCTGGATTCTGCGCGAGGCCGACCGTGCCACCGCCCTGCGCGAGATGCATCGCGTCCTACGTCCCGGCGGGCGGGCGCTGGTGGCCGAACCCGACGGCGGCCTGGTCCACGTCTACGACCCCAACCGCCCAGAGTTGCAAGAACTGGAAGAGCGTGTCCACGACGCCTTTGTGCGCGGCACGCAGACGCTGGATGGTCACGACTATCAGATCGGTCGCAAGCTGCCCGCGCTCTTCCAGGCAGGCGGCTTCGAGCGGGTGCGCGTCTATCCGCGCCTCTTCACCGTGGCGGGCTGCGACCTGGGGGCCGATCCGCGCCAGGGATTGCTGGACCGCATCACCGAATATCAGCAGTCGTTGGCGGCGCTCACCAGCGACCGTGCCGAGGCCGTCGCGCGCCGAACCCACCGCGCCGACCGGCTGCGTGCGGGGGGCCTGAGCGACGCCGACTATGCCCGCCACGAAGCCCTCACCATCGACCGCTTGCGCGAACTGACCGCTGAGCCGCAGCGCATCCTGCAAGACACCTCGGTTTACCTGTATGGTGGCCTCTTTTGCGAGGGCTACAAGGTCTAGGGGACGAGGTTTTCTCGAACACGAAGGCCACGAAATTCGACGAAGCACAGGAAAAAGGGAACGAAATTCACCATGGCACAGCTTGACGACCCCACGCGCGCATTCCTGGCGGAAAAGCGATTCGCCGTGTTGGCGACGCTCAACGCCGATGGCACCATCCAGCAGACGGTGATGTGGTACGACCTGGACGGCGACGAGATCCTGATGAACACCGCCGCCGGACGGGTGAAAGATGGCAATCTGCGCCGCAACCCCCGCGTCTCGATCTGCGTGGAAGACGGCTACCACTTCGTCACCCTCAGCGGCCCCGTCCGGCTGATCGAGGATCCGCCGACGGCCCAGGCCGACATCCGGCGGCTGGCGCTGCGCTACAGCGACGATCCAGCGAACATCGAGGAAGATACGGCGCACTTCCGCGACCAGCAGCGCGTCACCATCCGCATGAGCGTGGAGCGCGTCATCGTGCGCACGTGAATTCTCGACATGGCGTGATCTTTTGGCCTCATTTCCGTTATTCTCGGAGTGAGGCTTATTTCATGGCGGAGGGGTAGCGAGCAGTATGTGGGCAGCATTAGCAGGCGGCGTGGGCGGCGCGAAACTGGCGCGGGGGCTGGCGGCCATCACGCCAGACGAGATCGATGACCTGCGCGTCATCATCAACACCGGGGACGACTTCACTCTGCATGGGCTGCGCATCGCGCCAGATGTCGACACCGTGCTCTATACCCTCGCGGGCATCGCCAACCCGGAAACGGGCTGGGGCATCGCGGGCGACACGGCCAGCGCCCAGGCCCAACTGGGGCGGATGGGCGTCGATACGTGGTTTTGGCTGGGCGACCGCGACCTGGCGACGCACATCATGCGCACGCACTGGCTAGCCAGCGGCTTCACCCTGACCGAGGTGACGGAGCGGATGGCCCGCGCGCTGGGCATCGCGCCGCGCATCACGCTGCTGCCCATGACGGATGACCCCGTCGCCACCGAGGTGCAGACGCCCGCCGGATGGCTGGCCTTTCAGGACTATTTCGTGCGACGGCACCACAGCGATCCGGTACGGGCGGTGCGGTTCGCGGGCATCAGCCGGGCGGTGCCGACGATGGCGACGGTGGCGGCACTGCGTGCGGCGGAGGTCGTCATCTTTTGCCCATCGAATCCCATGGTCAGCATCGGGCCGATCCTGACGCTGCGGGGCGTGCGCCAGGCCATCGAGCATCGCGGCACGGGGACGCCACGCTGCTGCGTGGCCGTCAGCCCCATCATCGGCGGGCGCGCGCTCAAGGGGCCAGCGGATGTGATGCTGGCGAGCCTGGGCTTCGAGTCCTCGGCGCTTGGCGTCGCGCGGCTCTATGAGGGCCTCGTCGACATCTTCGTGCTGGATGAGGTCGATGCCCACCTCGCCCCGCAGATCGCCGATCTGGGAATGCGCCCCCTCGTCGCGCCCACCATCATGACGACGCCCGAGGATAGCCGCACCCTCGCCCGCCTCATCCGCCGCGCCGTGCAGGAGTGAGCTGCCCACTGGGGAAGCGATGTGAACCCGGCCACAGGCACACGCCCTGCTTTTTTTGCTATGATCTGGGGGACGCACATGCGTCGTTCATCCCAAGGAGCAGACTTTCATGGACATGGCAAAGACCGAGCGAGTCGAAAAAACGGATCAAGAGTGGCGCGAGCAACTGACGCCCGAGCAATATGAAGTGATGCGGCGGCATGGCACCGAACGCGCCTTCACCGGGGCGTACGTCGAGAACCACGCCGACGGCACCTACACCTGCGCGGGGTGTGGCGCGCCACTCTTCGACTCCACCACGAAATTCGAGTCGCATTCGGGCTGGCCGAGCTTCTTTCAGCCGCGCGCCGACGCCCCCGTCGCCGAAACGAAGGACCGCAGTTGGCTGATGGTGCGGACCGAGGTGCACTGCGCCCGCTGTGGCGCGCATCTGGGCCATGTCTTCGAGGATGGCCCCGCGCCGACCGGCCAACGCTTCTGCATCAATTCCGTCTCGTTGCAGTTCGTCCCCGAGGGCGAGGCCATCACGGAGGTTCCGCCAACCGCCCCCGTGACCGAATAAGGCGATGGCGACCTACGCGAAGGACGCGCCCGCCGCGCACGGCACCGTCTGGCGGGGCGACCGCCGCTTCCTGACGCTGGGGTTGATCTTGGTGATCGCCGGGTCGGCCTTCGACGCGCTGGCGGTGGCGACGGCGCTGCCCGTGACGGCGCGCGAACTGGGCGGTCTGTCGCTATATGGCTGGGCCTTCAGCGCCTTCGCCCTGATGGATCTGATCGGCATCGTCGTCGCGGGGCGCGAGGCGGATCGCTTCGGGCCGTTCCTGCCCTTCGCGGCGGGGACGGCGCTTTTCGTTCTGGGGCTGTTCATCGCGGGGGCCGCGCCCGCCATGCCGATCGTCATCCTGGGGCGCGCGGTGCAGGGGCTAGGCAGCGGGGCCATCAATAGCGTGGCGTATGTCGCGGTCGGGCGCGG
>JBBQSR010000475.1:0-3336 GCA_038234855.1 Ktedonobacterales bacterium
AAAAAAAAAAAAAGAAAAAAAAGAAAAAAAAAGGAAGACCACCACTTTGTCACAGCATCTCTCCGCCCCGCAACCGTTCGAGGACGACGAGCCAGTCAGCGACTATGTGCCCCGCGCGGCCCGCGCCCGCAAGGCCCCCGCGCGCCACAAATGGACCGAATTTTCCGAAGGCGAGCAGGTCTTGGGATCGGTCACGATCACCTATCAGCCCGCGCGCTATGAGGAGGTCTGGCTGCGGTCGTCGCTACGCGACTTCTTCACGCAGCAGTACATCACGGATGTCCTTGCCCAGGTGAAGGGCGGCAAAGAGGCCAGCGTCTATCGCTGCGCCGCCGCGCCCCACATGGGCATCGAATGGCTGGCCGCGAAGGTCTATCGCCCGCGCATGTTTCGCAACCTGCGCAACGACGCGATGTATCGCGAGGGGCGTTCCGTCCTGACCTCCACAGGCAGCGCGGCGAAAAAGACCGATTATCGGCTGATGCGCGCCATCGGCAAGAAGACCGAGTTTGGCGCGCAGGCCGCCCACACTTCATGGCTGATGTACGAGTTCGTCACCCTGACGAAGCTGTTCGAGGCCGGGGCAAGCGTGCCCCAGCCCATCGCCGCCAGCGAAAACGCCATCTTGATGAGCTATCGTGGCGACGCCGCCCGCGCCGCGCCGACGCTCAGCGAGATCGCGCTCACCACCGAGGAAGCGCCGCGCCTTTTCGCCGAGGTGCTGCGCAACATCCGGCTGCTGCTGAGCATCGGCTACATCCACGGCGACCTCTCGGCCTACAACATCCTCTACTGGGAAGGCGAGGTGACGTTGATCGACTTTCCCCAGGTGACGGCGGCGACCGAGAACCCGAATGCCGCGTTCATCCTGGGCCGCGACATCACCCGCGTCTGCGACTATTTCGCGCACTACGGCGTGCGGCACGACCCCGCCCAGCTCACCACCGAACTCTGGGACGAATACGTGGGGGAAGCCCCGATGGGCGGCTAACGGATCGCCCACCCACGCAAAACAGCCGCCCGATTCCTTGGAAGGGAACCGGGCGGCTGCCGCTCTGGACGAGGGATTAGCTTTTCAGCACGTCGTCGATCTTTTGCTCGGCGTCGCCTGCTTTGCGCTCGACGGTGCCCTGCGCCTGACGGGCACGGCCCTCGGCTTCCTTCGACTTGTCGCCGGTCAGTTTGCCGATGCCCTCTTGGATCTTACCGCCGACCTGGTCAGCGATGCCCTTGCCCTCGTGGTCGCGCCCATGGTCGCCTAGCGTCTTATCTTGTTCGTTCGGGTTCATGATGGTTTGCCTCCTGAATGATCTGTGCGCGCTGGTTTCAAGCGCGCTCACTGGGGGAGGACACCGTCGTCCTCGCACGCATAACCATAACGCAAGTGCGATACCAGTTCGCTCCTTCGCATGGTTGAGCCGCCCCAAAATTGGGTAAAGCAAGAGGGCGCACTGTTGCCGGTGCGCCCCCATGGGAAAGGCCGATCGCAGTGCTCACGCTCACTCGTTCGCGGCGCGCCGATAGCCCGCCGAGATGGCTTCATCCTCGGACTGGAAGTATTGGCGATGTTCCTCGGAGGGCAAGAAGGAACTGTCGGCGCGATGCAGCACGAAGGTGCGCGTGTTGCCGATCCACACTGTTTCATCGGGGGCGACATCGGTGGCCGCCGCTTCCTCCGCCGTCAGCGCGTCGCGCAGGGCAGCCTCCATCGCGGTCGGCTCCGCGTCGGTGAAGACGTGGGCAGGGACGATGTCGGCGATGGCGCTCGTCGTAGGTACCGACTGCCGCGCCGCTTCCTGCGCGGGTGAACCCGACTGCGCCCGTGCAGCCATTTGCGTGCGCACATAGCGCAGAGCGAACCAACCGATGACGCCGCCAGCGGCGATGCCGGCAGAGATGCGCACCACCATTTTTGTGACCGAACGTGAACGCGACATAATCGCCTCCTTCATAGGCAGGGTGTTTATCAAAGGGGATGATGCTCGCCGAAAATCAGCGAGGGGATACCGCCATTTTAAGCAGATTAGGGACCAAACGTGAAGCACACCGAGGCATTCTCCCACAGACGATGCAAAGTCGCCCACAAGACGAAAACAAGGTAGCACGATGCCCCCACGTACCACTGCGAAGCAGGCTACACGGGGGCAAAGGAGGGGCAAGCAACGTCGACCGCGCTCATGACGCAATGAACTAGATCTTATTGAGCGTCTTGCCCATGAATTTGCCAAAGAGCTTATAGGCGAGCTTGCGCAGGAAATACCGCTCGATGCGCTTGGGGTTGCCGCTGGCGAGCACCTCGCCCATGTAGACGGTGCTATCGACCTTGCGCACGCCGCGCGCGACCTTGTGCCCGTCGGCCACGATGTTTTCTTTATGTTGGGGCGGGTTTTTCTTGGCAGCCATGGGGAACCCTCCTGTTCAGTTGACGCGCGCGTGCGCTACACAATCCTCTATAAAGGTAGCGTACCCGCGCCGAAGCATCCTGTCAAACTTCGTAGGACCATTGCCCGGCAGAAGTCCTGCTGAGGTTTGTGTGCGCTACTCCGCGAGCGCCGCGTCGTCAAAGGCGGGCTGCGTGAGCGCACCATACAGGCTGCTCACTTGGGCGGCGACGTTGGCCCAGCCAAAGCGCACCACCGATGCACGGGCACGCCCCGCCAGCAAGGCCAGCCCCGACGCATCGTCCAGCAGGGCGGTGATGGCGCGGGCGAAATCCGCTGGGGTGCGCTGCGCGACCAACGCGCCATTGACCCCGTCGCGCACGATATAGGGCAGTCCCCCCACGCGGGTCGCCACGACGGGCGTGCCACACGCCAGCGCCTCGACCGCCGCCATGCCGAAGCTCTCGTAGTGCGAGGCCACCACCAACAGGTCGGCGGCGCGGTAATACGCGGGCAACTGGTCCTGCGAGACGGAGTCAACGAAACGGATGCGCGCGGCGACGCCAAGCGATTCCGCCAGGGCACGCAGACGGGCGCGCTCGGGGTCCGAGTCGTCGCCGCCCAGCAGCACTATCTGCGCGCCCTGCGCCAGCAACGGCAGCATGCGCACCACCAGCTCCGCACCCTTCAGCGGGTCGAGCCGTCCGACGGCCAGCAGCAACGGCCCCGGTCCCAGGTGCAGTGCCTGGTTGAGCCGCGCGCGGGCCAGGGAGCGATCGCGTGGCGTGAAGCGTGCCGTATCGACGCCGCACGGGATGACCTGCATGCGGTCGGGTGGCGCGCCGTAGAAGCGCGCGATCTGGGTGCGCTCGTCGGGGGTGGCGACGACCACCGCATCGCTGCCCCAGATGATGCGCTGCTCCCATTCGCCGCGTAGGGGGGGCTCGGGGGGGGC
>JBBQSR010000476.1:0-3322 GCA_038234855.1 Ktedonobacterales bacterium
ACAGGTGCTGGCGCTGGGGCGCGGTTCCATCATCGAATTAGAGCGACTGGCTGGTGAGCCTGTTGACATCTTGGTGAATGACAAAGTGATCGGGCGGGGCGAGGTGGTGGTCATCGACGAATACTTCGGCGTCAAGATCACCGAGCTGATCGATCCGAAAGGATAGCGAGCCATGGCACGTAAAAAGAAGGCCGCGCCCAAAGAGAATGGCGAACGGTGGCTGCTGACCTACGCCGACCTCATCACGTTGCTGATGGTCTTTTTCGTCATGCTCTTCGCTATGTCGAAGACCGACATCCAAAAGTTCAACGCGCTGGCCGCATCGCTGAAACGCGCCTTCAACGTGAATGTGTTGCAAGGGTCGCAGCCCGTCTCGATCTCGCCCGACAGCGGCGGCAGCAGCCTGAACGTGATCGAGCAGCAAAACCTGCAACAGATCGACCACATCCTCGAACAGGTGCGGCAGGCCATCTCGGCCAACCCCAGCCAGATCTCGGCGCAGGTGACGAAAGATGGCATCGCCGTCACCATCTCGGGCGCGCTGCTCTTTTACAACGGCACCAACCAGATCAAACCCGATGGCATCAAGCTGTTGGAATCCCTGGCGTCGTACCTGAACGGGCTGCCCAACAACATCCGAGTGGAGGGGCACACCGACGACATCCCCGTGCAGAGCACGCAATACCCGACCAACTGGGAATTGTCGTCGGCGCGGGCGGTGGCGGTGGTCCGCTATCTGATGGATACCGATCATCTGACACCCACGCGACTTTCGGCGGTGGGCTTTGGCCAATATCAGCCGATAGTGGCGAATGATAGCCGTGAGCACCGCGAGGCGAACCGGCGGGCGGTGCTCGTCATTCTCTATGACAACGGGGCGGCCCAGGCGGGGGTGACACCCACGCCGAAACCGTAAGGACGCGCACACAGCCATGTTAAGGAGCGTCCACGAGATGAAAAAGATCCTGGTGTTTGGGGGACTGGCGTTGGTACTGGTGGTGGCGAGCGGCGCGGCGACGTTGTTTTTGCTCGCGCCCAAAGGCTCGACGGTGACGACGACGAAGGTGGTGCACGAGACGCATTTCCAGGTGGGGCCGACCTTCACCATGCCCTCACGGGTGGTGAACCTGGCCGACCCCGGCGCGAATCGCTATCTGAAAGTGACCATCGTCCTCTCGTTCTCGCCCGAACTGGATGCCCAGAGCGACGTGACGAAAAAAGTCACCGACCGCCAAACCGTGCTCGACGACATCTTGACGACGATCCTCAGCGGCGAAACCACCGCGCAGTTGCAAACCACTGACGGCAAGAGCACCCTAAAAAAAGCGATCATCGATCGGTTCTCAAAGGTGTTGGACGACCTGCACTTACTCGACCTCTACTTCCCCGACTTCGTGATGCAATGAAGCGGGACCACGCGGGCGCAGGGATTCGCGCCCGGCGAAAGGATGCACAGCATGGAAGCACGCAATCTGACATGGGTGGCCCCGCCCCACGGCGCGCGGCATACCCGCCGCGCGGCCCTGGCACGGCGCACGGTCGTGCCCTTCGCCTGCCTGGTGAGTCTGGGCCTTTTCGCGCTGACGGCGGCCCCCGCGCGTGCGGCGACGCCCGCGCCAATGACGCCGACGCACGCGAGCGCGCCCCTGGTGACGCAGCCCGGCGTGGGGACGACCCCGACCGCCCACGCGACGCCCACCCCCAAGAAGCCCACCGTGAAGCCGACGCCCTCGGGCGAGGCCGCGACGCCGCTGCACCTCAGCGACCCCATGGCCAGTGATGGCGTCACCCCCGCCGCGCCCTGGTGGCAGACCATGCTCGATGTCACCTGGAAGCTGGGTCTGGTGGTCGGCCTGATCTATCTGGCGACGCGGGCGCTGGCCGCGCTGAAACGCAAGGGCTTTTCGCCCAGCACGTTCGTCGCCAAGGGCGGCAAAGGCGGCAAGAAGCCCGCCCAACTCTTCGAGCAATTGGACGAGATCCAGCTCGCCCCCCAGCACGCGCTGCACGCGGTGCGCGCGGGTGAGCGCATCTACCTGATCGCCCGCACCGGCAGCGAGCTACGCGCCATCGGCGAGCTAGAGGTCGGCGAACTGGGCGAGGCGCTGCCGACGCAGACCGCGCTGCCAGCAGGCTTCGCCAACCAGCTTTTCCGCGCGTGGGCGCATCTGTCCCCGCCGCGCGAATCATCGTCCCTCCCCGCGCTGCGGCCCGAGGGCGGCGATGAGGCCCCGGAAAGCGATGACGAAGGCGTGGTCGAGGCGCGATGGGTCAAGATCAAGCCCGAGCCGACCCCCGCGCGCGTCAGCGAGGCCCCCGCCAGCATCGTGGATCTGCCGGTGCGGCGGGGCACCGCGCGGGCCAGCGACGCGCCCCCGCCCGCCGAGACGCTGACCGACTCGGAAGAGCGCGAGATCCTCTGGTACGCCGAGGAGCACGGCGACAGCGCGACGGCCAAGAAATTTGGTCTGACGCGCCAGCGGGTGACGGCGATGCGCAACCGCTACGAACGCAAGCGTGTCAAGAGCAAGGCATTCGAGGCCGCCAAACGCGAAACGGCCACCATGCCCGCCATCAAACGAAGCGACCTCGCGGCGGCACGTCCCCTGCCCCCCGAGGCGGATGTGGCGGAGCTGACGCGCGCCGACCATCCGCGCGGGGCGACCTCGGCGCTCGCCGCCGCGCGGGGCACGCTGGCCCGCTCAGCCTATTCCCAAGGGACGACGCCCGCCAAGCCCGCCGCCGATGTGGCGCACCCGAGCGAGCAGCCCACCGCCGACGCCGAAGAGCCGACGGTGACGGTCGGCCAGATCCTCGCCGCCCGCTTCGGCATCAAGATCCCCACGACGAAGTGAGCGGGCACATCGCCCAGCGCCACCGACAGCGCATGAACCAACAACAGGGTTCACGCGCTGTCGTGCTTTGTCGTTACGAGGTGGCCACAGTGGTTGCCGCGACGGACGAGGCTTCCATCGCGGCAACCGCTGTCAGATATTGCGTCAGTAGCAGCAGCATGCCTGTTTCTGGGCGCGTGGGCACAGTGGCATTCAGTGTGACCAGCATCTGACTGCGCCAGTTTGCCGTCGCCCGCACCATCCATTGCCCCTCAGCATCCGTCCATTCGGTCGTCTGGTGCCAAAAGCCCCGCTGGGTGCGCTGAAAGATGGTGCCATTCGCCAGGGTCAGCTCGCCGCGATTCCCCGTCCAATGCGGGGCGTAGACGGCAAGGGGCGTGTCACTGTCACCGTCACTCACGGCGATGCGTCCCTTCCAAAATCCGACCCGCTGAAAGTGATAAGTGCCTGTGGACGTCGCCCCCGTC
>JBBQSR010000477.1:0-3307 GCA_038234855.1 Ktedonobacterales bacterium
CAGGTGACGCGCCAGCGTGTGCATCGCCGTCAGGTGATCCATGCCAATGTCAAAGAAGCCTTGCACCGCCGGGCTATGCAGATCGATGCACAGCACGCGCGAGGCCCCCGCCGCCGCCAGCAGGTTCGCCACCAGCTTCGCGGTGATGGGTTCGCGACCCACCACCTTGCGGTCCTGGCGGGCATAGCCATAGTAGGGGATGATGGCCGTCACGCGGGCGGCGTTGGCGCGGTGCATGGTGTCGAGCATCACGAAGAGTTCCATCAGCGCCTCGTTGACGGTCATCATCTGCCCCGTGCGCGGGTCGGGCGCGACGCACGCGGACTGGATGATGTAGGTATCACGCCCGCGCACGCTATCGCCGATCTGCACATGAATCTCGGTGTCGGGGAATCGCTCGATATCGCACGCCGACAGATCCATGTGCAGGTTGCGCGCCACGGCACCCGCCAGGTCGGGGTTCGCCGTGCCGTGGAAAAGCAGGAAAGGCGGATCGCCCTCGGGGGCGAGGCCGTCATCAAACGCCATGTCAGTCGCTCCAATCGTGATAGCCGCTGGTGAGGGGCAGCCGCCGGTCGCGCCCAAATGCGCGCAGCGTCACCTTCACGCCTGGCGCGCTCTGTCGCCGTTTATACTCGCTGCGGTCCACCAGCCGCAGCACGCGCCGCACCTCGTCCGCGTCGTAGCCGAGCGCGACGATGGCCGACTGGCCCAGGTCGTCCTCGACATACGCCGCCAGGATGGGGTCGAGCACGTCATAGGGGGGCAGCGAATCCGTGTCGCGCTGGTCGGGGCGCAACTCCGCTGAGGGCGGTTTCTCGATGGTGTTGACCGGAATCAGCGGGCGACCGGCGCGGGCATTGCACGCCGCCGCCAGTTGATAGACCAACGTCTTCCACACATCTTTTATAACGGCGAAGCCACCCGCCATGTCACCATACAGCGTCGCATAGCCCACCGCCATCTCAGATTTGTTACCCGTCGTCAGCACCAGCCAGCCAAACGCGTTCGACAGCGCCATCAGCAGCACCCCGCGCGTGCGCGATTGCACGTTTTCCTGTGTGATGCCGGGCGGTAGTTCAGCCAAAGGATCCGTCAGGGTCCGCTCGAAGGCGTCGACGGTGGGCTGGATCGGTAACTCGAAGGTGGCGATGCCCAGGTTCGCGGCGAGTTCGCGGGCATCGTCCAGGCTGCCCTGCGAGGAATAGCGCGAGGGCATCAGCACGCCATGCACCGCCTCGGCCCCCAACGCCTCGACCGCGATGGCCGCCGTCAGCGCGGAATCGATGCCGCCCGATAGCCCCAAGACCACATGGCCGAAGCCATTCTTGCGCACATAGTCACGCGTGCCCAGTACCAGCGCCGCGTAGACCTCCGTCACGTCGTCCTGTGGCGGCGCGATGGCGGCGCGGCGCGGGGTGGTGAAATCTGGCGCATCCTCGGCGGCGGGCGCGGGCGCGGGCGAGACGGCGTAGAAGCGCACCTGCCCCTCGGCGTCGAGCCGTGCCTTGCGCAGCCGGGGATCGTGCAACCGCTGCTGAAAGACGCCCTCGATGTCGAGGTCGGTGATCAACAGATCCTCTACGAAAGACGGGGCGCGGGCGACCAAGTTGCCGCGCGCGTCGAAGATGAAGCTGCCACCGTCGAAGACCAGTTCGTCCTGGCCGCCAACCATGTTGACATACGCGACGAATGAGCCAGTATCCGCCGCGCGCGTGGCGAGCATGCGTTCGCGCCCCACGCGCTTGCCGCGATGGAAGGGCGAGGCGCTGATATTCGCCAGCACCTCGGCCCCGGCGTACCCCTGCTCGGTGGCTGGCCCCGTGGGGTACCAGATGTCTTCGCAGATGTTGACGCCCACGCGCACGCCGCTGATGGTGTAGATGGGGGCCTCTTGGCCCGCCTGGAAATAGCGGTTCTCGTCAAAGACGCCATAGTTGGGCAGGAAATGTTTGTGATACGTCCCCACCAGTTGCCCGGCGTGGATGATGGCGGCGGCGTTGTACAGATCCTCCGCGCGCTCGACGAAGCCCGTGATGACCGTCATGCTGGGGTGCGCCGCCGTCGCCGCGATCACGTCGTCCAGCGCGCGGCGCGTGTCGCGGATGAAGCCCGCCTTCAGCAACAGATCCTCCGGCGGATAGCCGGTCAGCGCCATCTCGGGCAGGCACAGCAACTGCACGCCCTGCGCGGCAGACTCGGTGATGGCGCGAATGATGCGCGCAGTGTTGCCCGCCAGGTCGCCGACGCCGGGGTTGATCTGCGCCAGAGCGATGCGCAGATAACGGTCAAGTACGGGTGCCACGGGGCGATGCCTCCTCGATCAGCAACACGACCTCACACGATAGAGCATGTATTAGAGATTGTAGCACACTGCGCGGCTTGCCAGGATCGCACGATTATGCTATACTATAGATTATGAAGTAATGTGGACGTTGCAGCGTTGCAGCGTTCCTCGTTTCACCAGAGGAGAACGGTTCCCATGGCTCAGGCCGCCCCAACGGGGATTACCATCTATAGCACCACATGGTGCAGCGATTGTCGCCGCTCGAAACGCTGGCTCGACGAACATGGTGTCGCCTACACCAACATCGACATCGAGCAAGATGAAGCCGCCGCGGAATACGTCCGTTCGCTGAACGATGGCAACCAATCCGTACCCACCATCGTCTTCCCCGACGGGTCCATCCTGGTCGAACCCTCTACCGCCGCCCTCGCCGCCCAGGTCGAAAAGACCCAGAGCGCGTAAGCGAGGTCACTGGCACGAGCCGCGAATCCGTGGCTCGTCACGAAACCTCAGCATCATTCGTCAGTACTGATAGCCCGCCTGATGCGCGGGCTATTCTGATGGTCAGGCAGTAACTATGTTCGCATTTTCGTTGAAGGCCTTCGTCACGTTCGTGACGGTGATCGACCCGGTGGGGCTGGTGCCGTTGGTGCTGGGCCTGACGGGGTCCAACACCGCCGGCGAACGGCGCGCGATCATCCTGCGCGCGGCGCTCATCGCGGCACTGGTGATCGCCTTCTTTGGGGCGTTTGGGCACTGGCTCTTCGAGAATCTGGGCATCAGTCTGATGGCCTTCGACATCGCGGGGGGCGCGCTGCTCTTCCTGGTGTCGATCGACATGGTGTTTGGTCGCCCCTCGGGGGCACGCGAGACCGCCCGCGAAGAGCAAGACGCCCGCACGCGCGACGATGTCAGCGTCTTTCCCCTGGCCATCCCCCTCATCGCGGGGCCGGGGACGCTCGCCAGCGTCATCTTGCTGATGACCACGGCGAATGGCGACCCCGCGCGCATCGGCGTGGT
>JBBQSR010000478.1:0-3297 GCA_038234855.1 Ktedonobacterales bacterium
CAAAAGCCTACGGGCTAAGATGTCCTCTGGGAGCCAGCGTTATGGCATGCGGTCTAATCAAGGATGCGGTATTCAGCAAGGGAGGCGAGATCGGCCAACATTACTGCGCACCCCCATTCGCCATGCTATGACCAAGTTTCATAGCCATCACGCGCGAGCAACCCGGCCCACCCCATCATCAGCAAGCCATTCAGCGCATAGACCCCGTGCAACCAGGAGATTTGCCGGATGAGTAGGATCTCCCCGATGATCCACCCCAGCATGATGGCTCCGGCACCAAAGCTGACCAGATAGCCCCAGGGGTGGTGTCGCACGACCAGGATGGTTGCCAGCAGGGCGCTCCCGCCGACCACTATGGTGAGAATGAGACCAGGGATGATGTAGCTGGCAAAGGGGGTCGCGCGCAACCAGGCTGACGGAAACCCCAGGCCGTTCGTCGCGACCACGCCGATGCCACCGCCGATGGCGGAGAGGGCGGCAAAAGCGGTCACACTGATGAGCAAGCTGCGCTCAGATGGCATAGGCATCGTCAGTTCCTTCTTCTCATGGGGGCTATGGAGCGGAACCACGCTCCGCAGCGGTTTCGTTCAACTGAGCCATTTATCCCTTGGTGCGCATCGATGTTCTCGAAGCGACCATTCGTGCCGAAATCGGCATGGTTGATGAGCCGTCGATGGGTAGGCCGTGTCGCTGGGAAACGGCGAAAAGCTTATGCCCAGCATGCAGGCGGCTGAGATCAGCGGTGATGACGGCTGTGCGAATGCGGTCTTTTGGTGACGAAGCATCATCGCAGGAGACGAGGAAACCACCACAGCTTCATTCACACCGTCCAGTTTTCAGGCGTGCTAGGCAGGATCGGGGGGATGGATGATCAACATCGGTGCGGCGATATGGTGGAGCACCTGTTCTGCGATGCTGAACGTGTCGGTCCCATGGGTGGCGATGGCGACGATATCCGCGCGCTTCTCCCGCACCAAGGCCGTGATGTTGGTGGCAACATTCCCGTGCCCCAGCAGTCGATCGATGATCACACCGCTCCCGTCTAATTGCGCCGCGACCCGGTCCAGATAGGCAGCGGCTGCCGCATCGTGGTCATGCTGGCCGTCGTCAGTGGGCACGACATGATAGAGCAAGACCGCGCCACGACAGGTACGGGCCAAGAGGGCCGCACCTGGGAGGGTCGCTTCGGCGAAGGGCGTTTCGTCCAGGGGCACGAGAATGGTGAAGGACGTGGCGTGGTTAATATCGGCGAAGGCGGGTCCATCGGGCCGGATGATGAGGGTCGGCACCGCTGATTGGCGCGCCACCGCCTCGGTGACACTGCCCCACATCGCCGCTTCGAGGGCTGTCAACACGTGGCTGGCCATCACGATCAGGTCCATCCCCTGCTCGTGAGCGACCTGAACGATGGTGGGTGCGGGGTCGCCACCGACGAGGTGCAGGCGGACGTCGAGGTGCGCCAGGGCGGGGAGGTCGCGCAGTCGTGTCAGATAGAGGAGGTGCTGTGGCGTGCGGTCGGGGACATTGGCGGCGACCTCGGCGGAAAATTCCTCGGCCACCGTCGCCTGCGCCAGATGGTGGGTATCGATCCACAGCAGGGTAATGGATGCGGGTAAAGACGAACGGTGGGCCAGCACGATCGCCGGAGCCAGGGCGCGTTCCGCCAGGTGTGAGCCATCTAGGGGCACCAAGATACGCATGGGCTAACCTCCACTTGCACTGATTCTCGTAACATTCCTAGCGTACAGCGAGGCGCTCTCAGCGTCATCACAAGGGCACCCTGACACGCACGAACCACGCTCAACCCCAATGGACCGCACAGGTCGCTGCAATGCCTCGAAAACAGCGCGATGTGGTGTCGCTGCGCCACCTTGCGCGTGATGGGCGACTCATCCCACGTGCGCGGCGATATGGACTGCCCAGGCGTCAATCGCTGCCCAGTCGCGAAAGTCGCCTTCGGCAGCGCGCACCGCCTTCACCATCATCCGTTCAGCAAAAGACAACTGGTGGTGGTCGAGAGCGCCACCAAAGATCCGCTGCTCACGCGGGGCGATGGTCGTGTGGAACTCTGCCATTTCCTTGGGTTGCGGCTCATCGTCCTTTACGGTGGTGCCCAGCGGTCCGCTGCTAAACAACCACACGGGGCGCGTGGCTAAGACGGACTGGTGTTGGCGCACCCACATGGTCGCTTCCGGCAACCACGACCCGTAATAGATCGCGCTGCCAATCACCAGCGCCGCATAGCTCGCGGGCTGCGCGACGGTAGCCACTGGTTTGGCCTCGGCGTCCTGCCCCATCTGCTGAAGCGTCGCGGCGATGCGCTCCGCGATGCCTTGGGTCGCGCCATGTTTGCTGGCATAGGCAATGAGAATGGTCATCGATGTTTTTCCCTTCTTCGGTGATTACACGTCGCGTTCCGGGAACCATGCATATCATCGGTGTTTGCCGTTGTTGGTGCCTCTTTTACGATGAAGGGTGGTGGATGCTATGCTTGCTTGGTCGTGGCATCCTGCTTTGTCTGCCCCTGGTGAAGCGGTGACACGTTACGGTGCCCCCAACGCCGCCAAGAGGTGCGTTAAGGTCGGGGTCGCGCGACCGCTGAGCTGTGTGAGATCGCGCACTTGCTGGGCCAGGGTCGCCATCTCCCCGCGTGCATGGCGGGTGTGGGGGGCCATCGCCAGCGTGCCCAGCGGACCGCGCAGGGCTCGTTGCCAATACCAGATGGCAAACCACGCGGGCATCCGCACAAAAAGGAGGTGCAGATTGGGCGGTTGGATCGCGATGTGTTGCGCCGCCAACGCATGGAAGCCCTCACGGATGGCGAACACCATCTGGCGGACGGCACCACGCCGCCCAGCTAACCTCACGCTGTCACCCCCCGCCTGCCAGATGGCGGCGGCGAGGCAGGTGACGAAGACCGCGTGGGTCTGCATCCAGGCCGCCATGTGCGGCGTGACCGCCACGGTGTGCCCCGTCTGGCGCAGCAGGGACGCGACATACAGCACGCGCTCGCTCCCTGGTCCACTGACCAACCCCAACGTCGTTGGTTGTTGCGGGATCACATAATAGGTGATGACCGCTCCCTGCTTCTCTCCCCCAATGCCGGGAAACCCCACGATTACGCGCTCTGGGCCAATCTGCTGGGTGATGTCGGCCAGGGTGGTGGCATCATTGAGGAACAGCAGGACGCGGGGAATCTGCCGATTGGCGACAATCGCGGGCAACGCCTCCGCCAATTGTTCCAGGCGAATGGCCACGATCAGCAGATCATAAGTGGCGTTGGGCGCCAGATGATCC
>JBBQSR010000479.1:0-3291 GCA_038234855.1 Ktedonobacterales bacterium
AATCAACGCCCCCGCGGTGGTGTAGACGTACCAGCGCGGCAGAGCGCGCAAGCGTGTGAGCAATGGTTGCATGGTGCGAACGGACCTCCCGATAAAGCGGCGCTCCGCCCATTCCTTTTATGAAGGGTGGGGGAGCGCCAGTGAACGCGCGTGCTCGCTCTCTTAGGAAAGCGGGATCGAAACCGACTGGCCTGCCGCGACCGGCACATAGGCGACCTTTTGGTTGGTGACCCATCCACTGCTGCTCAGCGAGTAGCCGGTGCCGCTATGCACGAAGCCGGTGACGGGGATGGTCGCCGCGTTTTGCGCGGTGAGCGTGACCGTCTTGCCCGTGACGCTGGCCACGACGCCCGAATTGCGCAAGAGCGTCTTGTCGGCCATCGCGTGCCCGATGTTGTCGAGCCGCAGACTCTTCACCGGGACGTTGTAGAGCGCCGAATATTTGCTCAGCGTCAGATCCAACAGATCGCCCAGCAGGGTGTGCGTGCCATCATAGGCGCGCAGGTTGGGCTGGTGATACATGTCGGGGTCGATGTTGCCGACGATCATGTTTTGCAACAGCGTCTGGCTCTCAATATCCAGGATCTGCGGGTAGGTGAGGTCGGTACCCCAGAAGCTGTGATAGAGGCAGTTGTACTCCGCTACCCACTCATCCGGCGTCGAGACGTTGAAGAAGAGGTTGGTGGGGTGGCGCGGCACCATCAAGATCTGCGGGTTCACCCAGTTTTGGATGCCCTCATTCGGCGCGGGATTGTTTTGGTCGGCCCGCGACGAGTCGCTGACGAGATAGCGGATGTTGTTGGCATACGCCTCGTTCAGGAAGGTGGCGTTGTGCAGCCCCGAGATGCTGGGCGTCACCATTGCCGAGGTGGTGAAGTTCGAGAGGTGCAGCTTCGCCGCCGTGACGAAGTTTTGCTGCAATTCGCTATCCACGAAGCCGGTGTCGACGTTATCCATCTCGGCGTGGTCGTAGGTGTGGTTCGTCCAGATGAACTGGCTCTGGTTGCGCTTGGCGACCTTGGTGAGCGTATCGCCGGGGTAGGCGTCGGTCTCGGTGCCATAGCCATTAAAGACCATGTCGAGCTTCAGGTTGCGATACTGGGCGTCGTTGTGCTTGGCTTTTTGCCAATCGACGACCGTCTGGAAGTCGCTGCCCGTGATGCGGTACGAGGTCGTGGTGTTGTCCACATTCGTGCCACAGGTGGTGCCCGGTGCCCAGGTGTTGTCATCGATGAAGACATCATCGACCTGCGATTCCAGATAGACGCCTTGCTGGCCGATGAAGAGGCCGCGCGTCACCCAGTTGACCAACCCATACGAGAGGATGATGCTATGGGTCAGGTTGGGGTTGTTGTCGAAGGTCAGTGACAACAGTTGACGGCCATCGGCGTAGGTGTGCACGGCGGCCAGCGCGTTGCCCTGCGCATCGGCGAGCAACGGCGTGGTGGTGCCGTCGGCCAGCGGCGCGTCCAGGTAGGTATACGCGTTTTGGATGGTGAAGGGCTGGCTCGCGTTCAGGTACGAGAAGACGTTCTTACCCGCATCGGTCAGCGAGGCGGAATATGGTGCCGTGCTGGTGCTGACCGCCGTCGCCGTGTTTTGGTAGCCAAAGTCGACGTTTGGGAAGGTGTACCACGAGATCGCGCGCACCCCAAACTTCGCTTCGAAGCTCCAAAGCGTGTTCCACTCGGTCTGGCTGAGGCCGCTGAGCCACTGCGACCCATTGTAGTAGGCCAGCAGACCCGTGGTGAGGATGACGCCGTTGTAGTACGCGTGGCATGCGCCATCATCCAGTTTGCTTTCGCTCAGGCTATTGGGCGACTGCGAGGCGGTGTAGACGGTGTAGGGCGCGCCGATATAGTCGAGGCTCTGCTTGATGGCTGGCAGGTCGACCTCGGTGCCATCACCCGCTAGCACCAGCACCTTCAGGTCCAGCGTCGCGGGTTTGCACGCGGCGACCGTCGCCGCGCTGCTCTGCGTCACCGGCTTGTTGACCGGCACCTTCAGTTGCTGCGACACCAGGGTGGGCGATTGACCGTACTGCTGCGCGTTATACGGCATCTTGTAAAGGGGGTCTTTGGTGATGTGCGCGGCGCGCTGGGTGCCGGTGTGTATGAACAGTACGGACACCAGGGTAAAGATGATGAGGCCAGAAACGAGGGTGCCAACAGGAATCAAGACTTCCTTGCGCAGCCGTAGCTTTTTCATCGACACGACTCCAAAAAGATGAGATTGGCGGGATCTTCCGCCCCTAGCAACCGTTGTTGCCGCTGCTGCTGAGATGGCTGGGATGCGGGGCGTGACCCTGCGGCCACCCCTGCGCTAGCTGCTGAGCTTGCTGATGTTCCAATAGCCCTGGCCCTCTACCGCACTGTAGACCAGGGTGAACTGCGTATCGCTGGCGGGCACCATAAAGGCGATCTCCCCGCTGACCGCTGCCCCGCTCGCTAGCGTGCCGTCAGGTGTTGTAACGAACGAAAGGGGCAAAGGTGTGTAAAGTTGTCCGTGGGCATCCAAAAGGGTGAAGGTCGTGACGGTATACAGATCCTGCGACCCGCTGGTGCGGTTGGTGATGCGCAGGTCGCAGAGCAGATAGGTGCTGCCGCCGTTGGGCTTTTCGGTGTCGGTCCCCTGGCTGGCCTTGGCAGCGGTGAGCTGCATCGTCCAGGTGGTGCCGATCTGCGCGGCTTCGTTAAGGGCCGCGTGGTGGCCACCCTTGGCGGTCGAGTCGCCCCCCGCCGCGCCCGGCGCGCCCGCGGTGGACGAGCCGCAGCCCACCAGCACCAGCGTGAGGGCCACGCCAGCGAGTGCCCACCGTTGCCAGTGGGCGATGCGTGTGAAAAATTTCATGAATGGGACGGCGCGCCGATCATCCACGACGGTGCCGCCGCTCCTTTCGCAAAAAGCTGAAATGAGGCCGCATATACACGCCGCCGATGCGGCACGTCCCTGCGCCAACCGCCAGCCACGCGCACCAATGGCGACCGAGAATGACGAAATGGCGTCGCACTGCGCGCCATCCCACATTTCGGTTGTCCGTTGGCTCGGTCAATGGAGCGATTATAGCATACAAAAAGGGCGTGTAAAGGGGACAATAGCTAAGGTAGGAGAAATGGCTGGGCCGGGGGCAGTCGTCACCTTCCCCGCCGTCACTCGGGGCGGGGCAACGGCTGCGCCATGAAGGTGAGGTAGTCGAGCCGTCGCAGCCGATCCGCCAGGTAGAGCATGCCGATGACGGTCGCCACCACCGCGCCCGCCAGATAGCCCAGGCCAAAGTACCCCGGCCCCAGG
>JBBQSR010000480.1:0-3283 GCA_038234855.1 Ktedonobacterales bacterium
ATCGTCAGACGATGGGCATTCATCTCTACTATAGAGAAACGGGGCGGCGATGCGGGTGTGCGATGGTCCCCAGTGTGGGCGGCGGGCGGGCACAAAAGCGCGCTTTGGTCGGGCAGGGCGCTCTGTGGGGCACCGCGCGCCAGACGAGCGAGATGCCAGGATGTTTCGGAGGAAATCGAGCAAATTCTCTAGCAATATGCTACGCTAGAACGACTCTCTTTGTTAGGGAGCTAACAGAAGAGAAGGCAGCAGGGGGCGATTCCGTGTCCCCGCCAATCTGCGAGATGAGCCGACAAGATGTCTCAAGTGCTGGCCGTGACCATCCGTACGCGGCTCTTCGACGCCTTTGGGCACGCCATCGATGTGCTCTTTGGCTTTTTACTGGCCCTGATCGGGGTCTGTTGATCGGCGTCGTGGTCGCGCGGGTGGTGTGCGGCGTCGTGCTGCGCCTTTTTTGCGGCGGTGCACTTCGACGATGTGATGAACCGGACGGGGTTGCCCGCGTTGCTAGAGCGCGGCGACGCCCCAGCATGACGCAAACGCCCCCAGTCGCCGCTAAGCGCCCTTGGGCAGCAGCGGGGTGAGCCGTCGTTGCAGGTCGGCATAGACCTGGGGGATGGGGCGGGCGGCGTCGATGGTCTGGAACGCATAGCGCGTCTCCATCGCGGCGAATTCCCCCAAGATGCGCGTCTGGTAGCGGACGAAGCTCTCGTAGAGGTCGTCGCCCAGCCGCAGATCCATCCCTGATTCCCAATAGTCGAAGCCATGGGGGACGACGCGCCGCACCAACGTGTCGATGTCGACCCGCAGATAAAAGATGGCATCGGGCACCAGCGCCAGCCCATAGATGCCCTCGACCCAGCCAGGGCTGGCCCCCCGCACCAGCGCCCGCGCGATGAGCGAGTGGATGTAGCGGTCGGTCAACACGATGAAGCCTGCCCGCAGTGCCGGAATGATCAAGTTTTCGAGCCGGTCGGCGAAATCCGTCGCGTAAAACAGGTTCATGGTCAGCGGACTCATCGTATGGCCGGTCTTGGCCGCGTCGATGCCCTCGCCCACCAGCGGCGAACGGCGCAGCCCGGTATCCACCGCCGCGAAGCCCAGCCCTTCGAGCCATGCTTTGAGCAGGGTGATCTGCGTCGATCGCCCGACGCCGTCCGTCCCCTCGACGACGATCAGCCGTCCGGGCAATACTTCGTCCTCTGGGGCGAGGTCCAAGGTGTTGCGGCCATAGAAAGCGAGCTTCGTCATTGGGCGTCCTCCGTCGTCTCGCTGATGGCGTGCAGCGGCAGCCCGCCATGGCGACGATGCACGCCGCGCAGGTGCGGGGCGATCAGTTCACGCAGCCGCCGCTGTTGCTCGGGGATGGGCAGCAGGGCATCCATCACCGTCAGCCCAAACTCCCCGACCATGCGGTCGTAGTGCCCCATGATCGCGCCCTGAAAGAGGCGAAAGCTCTCGCGTATGTCGCCCGCCAGACCAAGGTCCATCCCCGCTTCGTAATACTTCAGTTCGGCGCGCCCACCCAGGATGCGCCGTAGCGAGACCTCCAACGGCACGCGATAATAGAGCGCCAGGGTCGGCTGCACCGCGAAGCCATAGAGGTTGCGCAGCCAGTCGGGCGGCATGCCACGGGCGGCGTCACGCGCGAAGGCGGTGTAGATGTAGCGGTCGGCCAGCACGATGGCCCCGGCCTTGAGTGGGGGAATGATGTCGCGCTCGGTGCGGTCGGCGAAGTCGGTGGCGTGGATGAGGCTGAAGGTCGTCGGGGTCAGCAGATGCTTCTTTTTGCCGCGACTGGTGGTTTGCTTGACTAGGGGCGACGAGTTCCATTCGCTGAAAAAGACGGTGTCGCCTTCGCTGATCAGCCCTTGGTGCAGCAGGGTGATCTGCGTGCTCTTGCCCGAGCCGTCCAGCCCCTCGACGACGAAGAGCCGTCCGGGGAACTGGTGCTCGCCATAATGTTGCATCATGCCGATGGAGCGTCCTTTCTCGGGGGAAAGCGTGCCCATCCCTGGGCCGCTGGTGGGGTTTAGCGTTCAGCCTTGCCTGGGCCGTCTTGGTTGCCTGACATGGGGTGGTGCATCGGCGCATCCGTCGCACGGATGAAGCGTGGCAGACGCGGGGCACCGTGGTCCAGCGGCGGGGGCGCGGCGGGCGTCGCCACGGGCGGATGCGCCAGCGACGAGAGGATCTGCGTCGGCGGCTCGCTGTTGGGGGCCTGCGTGGCCATGTGCCCCTGCAACTGGCGCAGCGCGGTGCACAGCTCCGCCGCGCGGGTATAGCGGTCCTCGCGTTTGCGGGCCAGCGCCTTCAGGACGATCTGTTCGAGTTCGATGGGGATGGTCGGCTCCAAGAGGCTGGGTGGCATGGGGTTGCCCGCCGCGATGGCCTTGCTCATCTCTTGCAGCGTCTTGCCCCGGAAGGGCCGTTCGCCGGTCATCATCTCATAGAGGCTGACGCCGAGGGCATAGATGTCGGCGCGGCCATCGATCTTTTCGCCGCGCAGATGCTCGGAGGGCACGTAATAGAGGCTGCCGACCACCATGCCCGCGCGGGTGATGGTGTAGGCCCCGTCGATGCGTGCCAGCCCAAAGTCGAGCACCTTCGCCGTCACCCAGCGGTCTACCATGATGTTGTCGGGCTTGATGTCGCGGTGGATCAGCTTGCCGACGTTGTGGATGTAGTCGAGCGCGTCGGCCACCTGCGCGCCGATCTCGACGGCCTGCACGACGGGGATGCGCTGCTTTTGCTTGAGCAGCGCCCCCACCGTCGTGCCGTTGATATATTCCATGACATAATAGATCAGTTGCCCGTCTTGCCCACCATCGAGGATGCGGATGACGTGGGGGTGACGCATGGCGCGCAGGGCATCCGTCTCGCGGTTGAAGCGCGTGATGAAGGAGTTGTCCGTGGCCAGCGCGGCCAGCAGGATCTTCATGGCGACGGGCTGATTGGGCGTGCTGAGGTGGTGCGCGCGATAGACCGCGCCCATCGAGCCGCGCCCGATCTCTTGCTCGATGCGATATTGCCCGACCTGCCGACCTTCGATGGTGTCCATACGAAACCTCGTCTATTCCCCGCCTGTGGTGCTGATGATGAGTGCTCTATCATTGAGAACGAAGAGGGCGGGCGTCTGTCACCTTTGCCCCGCTATTGGTCCTGGGGAGCATGCCACCGTCCGCACAGCGTCCCCAACACCACGCCAAAAACCAGGTGGCGTGCCACATTTTGCGCGAAGGGGACGGGCGCGAACAGCTTGGGCATGCGTCCCGCGCGAATC
>JBBQSR010000481.1:0-3280 GCA_038234855.1 Ktedonobacterales bacterium
CCACCGGATGGAGCGGCTGCTGGGCAACGCGGAGCCGCAAGCGTATCGCAAGGGCCAGCGCGTCGTGGTGGCGCGCCGCACGGGCGACGTGGCCCCGCTGGTCCTCGAAGAGGAATCGTCCACCTTCCCCATCACGGTCGGCGACCAGACCTTCGAGATGGTGCGTGCCCCCGGCGTCTTCGCACGCGGCGAACTGGACCCGGCGACGGAGATGCTCATCGGGGCGATGACGATCAACGCGCGCGACCGCGTGCTGGACCTGGGCTGCGGCACGGGCATCGTGGGGATGGCGGCGGCGCGACGGGCCGCCAATGTGACCGTGACGATGACCGATGCGGATGCCTACGCGCTAGCCGCCGCCCGCGCCAACTGCGCCCGCAACGACATCCCAGCGGAGATTCACGCCGCCGATATCGTGGATGCCATCGCCAACGAACGCTTCACCGTCGTCGCGTGCAATCCGCCCTTCCACCAGCGCCACGAATCATCGGGGGAACTGGGGCTGCGCTTCATGCGCGCCGCGCATGCCAGCCTGCTGCCGGGCGGGCGGGCCTATTTCGTCGCCAACCGCTTCCTCGCCTACGAGTCGAAGCTTGCCGACCTCTTCGGCGCTGTCACCGAGATCGCGGGCGACGAACGCTACAAAGTCCTCATCGCGACGAAGGTGCCGTCCCCCAGCAAATAGCTATTTTTCTCATATCCCTGGTGTGCATCCCCTCGCTATTGCGCCAGAAAACGGCTGATGTATGGGTGGTATCAGCCGTTTTTCTGCATGCGCAAAAGATATACAAATAGCTGAGTCTATGCTATACTCTGAGTGCTTCACTATGTCGTTTTGCGCTTCGCATCAGGAAGGGGACGCGCGTGGCCCAATCCCTCACCCAAACCGAAACGTTCGCCCAAATTTTCGCCAAGCCGACCCTCTCAGCGATGCTGGCGCTCGATGATACGGGCTTTGAACATTTCGTTGAGTACGTGTTTCAACGAGCAGGTTTCCGGGTCAATTTCGTCGCTCAAATCCGTGACGGGCGTGGCATCGACCTGGAACTCTATACCAAGTTTAACGGCATTGATGTCCTTTTCGCCGTGGTGCAAGTCAAGCGTTACGTCGATGACGCACCGCCCAAAGACGTCAATGCCCTTTTAGGATCGATGCGGAACTATCCTGGCTCACAGGGCTACCTCGTCAATACCGCCGGATTCACCCCTGCCGCGCGACAACAGGCGGCGGAGCATCAGGATGCCGTGCTCATGAGTGGGCAACATCTCATCCGCTACATAAACTATGTGCGGGGAAGCCGCGTCGAGGGCGACACCAACGTCACCATCTCGCCCGAATGCATCCGCGTCGCCGACCGCATTCAACGCCGAGACGTAAAGCAGACGCGAGTCATCGCCATCGCCAATAACAAGGGCGGCATCGGCAAGACCACGACCGCCATCAACATGGCCCAGGTGCTCGACTCGCTGGGGCAACGCGTGCTGCTGGTGGACCTGGATTCGCAGGGCAACCTGACCTCGCGCTTGCCACAATATACGCGCGTTGTACCGAATCCGCGCCACCTAGGAACTTATCTGAGCCATCAATGCAAACTGGCTGATACGATTCGCCAGACGGATTATGACCACATCTGGCTCATCCCGGCTGATCCCGATTTGCGCCTGATCGATCCGGGCGCGAATGGGTTCACTCAAAGCATCCTCGACTTCGCGCGCGATATCCATGCGCCCGACATCACACCCCTACGGCACCAAGACCTTGGCGAGTTCGACTGGATCATCCTAGACACTCCGACTGCGGTGGAGTATCGCATTCGATTGGCACTGGGAGCAGCACATTTCGTTATAATTCCCACTCAAGTCGAGCATTTTGCAATGAGTGGGGTCAACCTCTTAAAAGCAACAACAGAGGGAGTCCATGGATTAGTTGGGGAAAAGGGATGCCGAATTGCGGGTGCCTTGATAACTGATTATCGTGGAAGAGGCAATACCGCTGACGAGATGAGTGACAAGGGTACTACTTTGCGCAACGACTTACGCGCAAGTGGTATATCTATCTTCATAAACTTGATTCATCATCACGAAGGTATAGAAACCGCTCATGGTAAACCCATCCTTGGTAGGGTGCCTACCAACCCATTTGCCGGGCGATGGATGCAAGGGCGTAACAAAGGCGAGCGTGATTACAGCACGTTTGTAAAGGAGTTGAACGAGTATGTCAACCGTAACGGCTGAACCTTCCAAGATGACTATGCAACAGCGCAGCCAGCAGAATGCTGAAAAGATCGCTTCTGAGTTAGGATTGGATAATCTGAAACTTGTTAATGTAGCGGTTCTTGAAGCAGCATTAGAAGAGATTGAAAAAAACAAGGAATTTGCCCAGCTCGTTCGTCGCGCGTTTGACCAGCTTACACCGCCTAAAGTGAAAGCACCGAGCAAGAATAAGGCAAAAGGGGGCATATATAAGACCACTCTAGTGCCCATTGGAACCGTCGAAGGTCATCGCATTGATCTCGGGGCAGCCCCCGATCCGTTTTTCCTCGTGAAACTTTACGGCATGCATCAGCTTTATACGGCACTAGATGAGTACTCTACGACCATCTTGAAGCGTTCTGTCGCCGAGCAGATGGTGCTGCACCCCGGCACGAAGCCGAAGAACAAGACCAACAAGGAAGACATCATCGCCTACCTGATCGATCTGGTCAAGCAGTCTGAGGGTGAGCACTAACAATCAAGCGCGCCGCACCCACCCTTCATTGGGGGGGGCGGCGCGCTTGTAGTGTCATGCTAGCGGGCGATCTTGATCGCCTTGACGAAGTTGTTGCCCAGCAGGGTGAACTCGTCGCTGGCGTAATCTTCGATGCGGCCCGCGTCGCAGAACTGCGCGATCAGCGGGTCGATGGGGATCTGCGCCAGCAGCGGCGAACCCGTCAACGCGACCAGTTCGGGGCCGTTGCTCGTCCCGAAAATTTCCATGTGTGAGCCATCGGCTTGGGGCAGATAGGCCATGTTTTCCACCACGCCGACGATCTTGCCCTTGAGCGTCTGCACCATCTTGATGCATTTCTTGACGATGTCGGTCGCCAGCAACTGCGGCGATGACACGATCACCACGCCATCCAGTGGCAGCGACTGCATCACCGTCATGGGGGCATCCGAGGTGCCGGGGGGCAGGTCGATCAGCAGATAGTCCAGCTTACCCCAGTCGAAGTCGCCCCAGAACTGCTTGATAGCCTGTGAGATCATCGGTCCGCGCCAGATGACCGGATCGGTCGCGTTG
>JBBQSR010000482.1:0-3259 GCA_038234855.1 Ktedonobacterales bacterium
CCTTCGACCAGGCATTCGCCCATACTCGCGGCGCGCATCTGGTGGTGTAGTATCACCGGGGGACCGTGACGGCGGCGCAAATCGCCCCCACGGCGCACCTGCCCCATGTCGTTGCCACGGCTGGCCCCTGGCAAACGGTCGACATCCCCTTCGCCTTCGGCACCGCCAAGACCGATCTCCAGGTGGTGGGCCGCGCCGACCCCGGCGGGGCCGTCAATCGCCTGCCATTGGTGGCGGGGCGCTGGGCCGCCGCGCCCGGCGAGATCGTCTTGACCCACTCGTTTGCGCGGCTCTATCACGCGCACCCAGGGCAGACCATTCGGGCGCTCGGCTGGCCAGGCGCGCCCACCCTGACCGTCGTCGGTGAAGTCCTCGACATCAATGAGGGCGATGTCACCAACTGGAATCCGCAAAATGCCTGGGTGCTGCCGGGGCAACTGGCTACGCTCGCCCCACCTGACACCACCCCCGCCTATCTGATGGCCTATCGGCTCGATCATGGCGATGCCGCCACCATGCGGACGGTCAGCGATGCCATCACGGCGGCGGTGCCGACGCAGGCCGTCGGCGGCATTCGGCTCTACACCACGGTCAAGCAGATCGACACCCTCACCACGACCTTACTGCTCGTCTTCTTGCTGGCCTTCGCCGTCTTTGCCCTGGGCGCGATGGCGCTCATCATCGCCAATGTCGTCGCCGGGGCGGTGCTGGCGAGCCTGCGCGATGTCAGTGTGCTGAAGGCGCTTGGCTTCACCCCGGCCCAGGTGGTGTGGGCCTTCATTGGGCAAATGCTCCTACCCGCCTGCGTCGGGGGGCTGATCGGCGCACCGCTGGGTGTCCTCGCCAGTAGGCCCATTTTGGCGCAGAGCGCCGACATCTTTGGGGCCGCGTCGCTGCCGCTGCCGATCAGCGAACCGCTGCTGGCGTTGGGGGGCGCGCTGCTCGTCGTGGCGCTGGCGGCAGGGGTGCCCGCCCTACGCGCAGCACGGCTCAGCCCCCTCACCGCCCTTCGCCGCAGCGATAGCCCTGCACTGCCCCACAGCCGCCTTGGTCGCGTGGCAAATGCGCTGGGGCTGGCGCGCCCGCTGAGCCTGGGCATCGACGATGCGTATGCCCGCCCGCTGCGGGGGCTGCTGACGACCATCGCCGTGCTCATCGGGGTGACGACGCTGACTTTCGCGCTGGGCTTGCACACGTCCATCCACCGCATCGCCAACGATCCGCTCGTCGCCGGGCCAGATGTCACCGTGTCACGCTATGGCACGTACCCTGATAGCGCCGTCATGCAGACCTTAGCGGCGCAACCCGACACGCTTGCCGTCCTAGCGAACACCTATGCCAGCACCGCCGTTGCGGGGCTGCTCTCGCCCGTCTTGACCATGGCGACACGGGGCGACATTACCAGCTATGGCTACCATCTGCTGTCGGGGCGCTGGTACAACGCCCCTGGCGAAGTGGTGAGTGGTGCCGCCTTCGCCCAAGAGGCGCATATGCAGGTCGGCGATACCTTCACGGGATCGATCGGCCAGCATGCGTTGCGGCTAAAGCTGGTGGGCACCTACTTTGACACCAATAACTTTGGGCGCATCTTACGCATGGATTGGTCTGACTACCTGGCGGCGAATCCCACGGGCACGCCAGATTTCTATTTCGTCACGCTGACCCCCACGACCAACACGGATGCCTATGTGCAGCGCGTCGCGGCCAGCGCGCCGGACTACCTGAGTGTGACGCCGCGTGCGTCTGGGTCACAGTCGGTCTTTGGGATAGTGGACGCGGTCGTGGTGGTGCTAGCGCTCGTGTTGGGTTTGGTCGCTGTCGTGGGCGTCTTTAACACCGCGTTCCTTACCACGCGCGAGCGGCTGCACGACATCGCCGTGCTGAAGGCGCTGGGCATGACGCCCCGCCAAGTGGTGCTGATGGTCAGCGCCGCCGCCGCGCTGCTGGGCCTGGTCGGCGGCTTGCTGGGCGTCCCCGCCGGGGTGTGGCTGCACGGGGCGATTTTGGATCTGATGGGGCGGTCGCTCAACGATCCCCTGCCCCCTGTCTTTGGCAGCAACACTTACGAACCCGCGCTGTTTCCGGTGCTGGCGCTGGCAGGCGTCGCGGCGGCGCTGCTGGGGGCCTGGCTGCCCGCGTGGCTGGCGTCGCGGCAATCCGTGGTGGCGACGCTGCAAAGCGAGTGAGGGGGAGGAAGGCGGACGGTTGAAACTGCCGCCCGCCTCACGCGATGTCGCCGCGATGTTGGCTTTCGGGCGAGAGGGGGACGGCGGGGTGGTCCGTCTCCTCTGATGCGGGGGTGGGAGGCACGTCATTCCACTGAACGTGTTCGTTGCGGCCCACGTTGCGCAGATGGAAGTCGTCGTTGTAGCCATGCATGCGCCAGCGCGGGATGCCATTCTCGCCCACGACGCGCACCCAATGCGTGATGGAGGTATTGTGGGTGTGAAACTCGGCATTCGGGAAGGTGAGGGTGTTCATGCCAAAGAAGATCTGGAAGGATGCATCGATGACCCCGCCATGGCAGACGACCACGATGGTCTTGCCCTCGTGCTCCCGCACGATGCGGTCCAGCGCCACCGCCACGCGCAGCACGAACGAACCCCAGAATTCGCCGCCGGGCGCGATGGGGTGAAAGGGTTGCTGGCGAAAGTCGACTAGGCCATACTTCGCCTTGAAGTCGCCGACCGACAGCCCATCGGCCTCGCCCACGTTCAGCTCTTGTACCGCGTCGTCGAATTCGATGGGCAGACCCAGCGCGGGGGCGATGATCTCTGCCGTCTGGCGGGCGCGCGGCAGGGTGCTGGCGATCAACACATCCGCGCGGATCTCGTGCGTCTCGCGCAGGCGGTCGCGCAGCGCCTCGGCCTGGGCCACGCCGAGCTTCGTCAGGCCCACATCGCCGTGCATGCCCGCGAGGATCGGTTCGACATTGGCGACCGCTTCGCCGTGACGGATGAGGTAAAGGTGCGTCATGGGTGCTTGGTTCCCTCAATCGAAAGTGGGCGCGCCGCGCCGTCTGGCTCTGGTGGTGGCTGGCAGGTGGCGCAGTAGCGCGTGCCCCGCTGCCCCACCACGATGCGCTGGATGGTCGTGCCACAGCGCACGCACGGCAACCCCTCGTGTTGATAGATGTCGAGGTAGTCGAGGTTGTGCCCCGCCTCGCCATAGAGTCCCTGGTGGCGACCAAAGGTGGTGCCCCCATGCAGGATGCCGAGTTCGAGCACCGCGATGATGGCCGCGTGCAGCCGCGCGATCT